>CACXED010000138.1 GCA_902766575.1 uncultured Ruminococcus sp.
CCTTTGGCGACATATCCACTCTTTTTCCGTCGATAGTGACCGTGCGGGCGGTAATGTCGGCGTGCAGACCGCCGATGTCAAAGACCTCGTGAGCGTCCTCAACCGGAGCCGCAGCCGCGAGCGTGCGCTTCATCACGGCGTCGACCCGGAGCATCAGCTCCTTGGGCGAGAAGGGCTTGACGACGTAATCGTCGATGCCGAGCTCAAAGCCGTTGATCTTATCGTACTCCTCGCCCCGCGCCGAGAGCATGATTATCGGCGTGCGGGAGGTCTTTCTGATCTCGCGGCAGGCGGAGAAGCCGTCGAGCTCAGGCATCATTATGTCCATTATTATTATATCGAATTTCTTTTCGCGGCAGAGCTTTACCGCCTCCATGCCGTCGGCGGCCTCAGTGACCTCGTGACCCTCGAACTCAGCGTATTTGCGGACGAGCTGGCGTATGCGCTCCTCGTCGTCGACTACAAGAATTTTGTACATTCCGAACCTCCTCGAAATTATATTCCAAGCAATAATATTATAGCTCGAATCGTCGAAAAGTGCAAGTGGTTTTCCGATTTGTTCACATAAAATTAAGCGGTCGTCAGTAAACGACCGCCTTTTCGCATAAAACGTCCCCGCCGGGCGTTTTATGTATGTCCTGTGAGCCCGAAGCTGACTCCGATAGCGTCGTTGACCCTCTGCATGACGCTGTCGTCGAGATGCCCCATTTTCTCCTTGAGGCGCTGCTTGTCTATCGTCCTTATCTGCTCGAGCAGTATCACCGAGTCCTTTGACAGCCCGAAGCGGTCGGCGATGACGTCGATATGGGTAGGCAGCTTGGTTTTCCCGATCTGGCTGGTTATAGCCGCCGCGATGACGGTCGGGCTGTATTTGTTGCCGACGTCGTTCTGGACGATGAGGACAGGTCTCAGCCCGCCCTGCTCCGAGCCGACGACCGGGCTCAGGTCGGCGTAATAGATATCTCCGCGTTTAACGGTCACATAGCTCACTCTCCGTTTTTGATCTTGTGACTATAGTGTTTCCAGAACCCGGCGAAATAATCACAAAGTCCTCGGGTCAGCAAAAAAAATGTACGAAAGCCCTTGACAAACAGGCTGTTCGGGTGTATAATATATTAGTATTCTCCGCGAGCGTAATTTAATGGCAGAATCTCAGCTTCCCAAGCTGATGGCACGGGTTCGATTCCCGCCGCTCGCTCCAGAAAAAGCCGTCCGGTTTCCATATCGGACGGCTTGCTTTTTTGATGTTGAGCTGAATCGTCGCTTTTTTTATTTTTTTTTTGCCAAAAGCCCTTGACAAACCGTTTTCGTTGTGTTATAATATAAAGGTCGTCAGGAGAATATCTCCAGGCGGCAATGCGCCCGCGGCAATGCGCCCTTAGCTCAGCGGATAGAGTGCCCGGCTACGAACCGGTAGGTCGAAGGTTCGAATCCTTTAGGGCGCGCCAGAAAAAAGCAGTCGTTTTGACTGCTTTTTTCTTTTTTTCCGTCCGATTCTACCGGTTGTTCGTGTGCCCGGACTTGTAGACCTTGCGGAACTCGCTGGGAGTTTTTCCCTCGTGATAGCTGAAGAACTTGAGAAAGAGCTTGCAGTCGGTAAAGCCCGAGCGGAGCGCGATCTCGGTCAGCGTCAGCTCGGTCTCGAGCAGCAGATATTTGAGATACCTCATCCTCCGGTCGTTTATGAACTGCCTGAGACTCATGCCGTACTGGCGCTTGAGGATCCGCGAGAGGTAGTCCTCGCTGTAGCCGAAGCGCTCGGTCACGTCTCCCGAGCTGATCTGCCGGTCGGAATTGATCCTTATCCACTCGCTCACACGCTCGGTCAGCGAGCCCTCCGACTCGTTCGCGCCGCTCTGGGACTCTATCTCGGCGAGCAGCACGCACAAAAGGCTGTCCATCACCTCGCCCGAAAAGCCCTCCGCCGCATAGTGAGCTGTCTGTCGGCAGAGGATGCTCACCGGATAGACGTCGCGCAGGGTCAGCTTCTTTTCGCTCGGAGCATAGCCGTTCGCGTCGTAGTGTATCCAGTAAAAGGAAACCCGCTCGTCAGCCGCTCCGACGCCGATGTGATGCTCCCCGGCGGCGATGAAGATCGCGTCCCCGGCGTTCAGCTCAAAAATCGTCCCCTCGACGTCGAGACCAAAGCTCCCCTCGGTGACGATGATCAGCTCGGTCGTCCGGTTGCAGCGCTCGGGATGGATCCACTCCCCGCGCGAGGTAAACTTGCCGTGATTCACAAAATGCGCCATCATGTCGGAATTTTTCTCCTTTTCACCGGGTTTTGGAGTTGAAATCTTCGGAATTTCATAGTATAATAATTATACCACAGCAAATTCCAAAAGGCAATACTCAAAACGAAAGGATAATTATCATGAGCACGGAAATTCTTACCTACGATAAGGTCAACATCACCGGAGGCTTCTGGCGCGAGAAGCAGGAGCTGATACGCAAGACCACGATCTGGAACGTCTACAGGCGCTTTTCCGACACCGGACGCTTCTCGGCGTTCAAAATGGACTGGAAGGAGGGTATGCCCAACAAGCCGCATTATTTCTGGGACTCGGACGTTGCAAAGTGGCTCGAATCGGTCGCATACCTGACCAAAAAGCAGCGCGAGCCCGAGCTTGAAGCCATCGTCGACGAGGTCGTTGACGATATCGAACGCGCTCAGACGGAGGACGGCTATTTCAACATCTTCTTCCAGCTTTTCATGCCCGAGAAGCGCTTCACCATCCGCGGCTGGCACGAGCTCTACTGCGCCGGACATCTCATCGAAGCGGCGATCGCCTACGACGAGGCTACCGGCAAGCGCAAATTCCTCGACCTGATGCTGAAATACGCGGCTCTCATCAAAAGGATATTCATGGACGAGCAGTCGGCGGCGTTCGACTCGCCCGGACATGAGGAGATCGAGCTGGCGCTCGTCAAGCTCTACGACTACACCAAGGATCGCCAGTGGCTCGACCTCGCGCTGTTCTTCATCAACAAGCGCGGACTCAAGGAGAAGCTCCCGGAGGGCGACGACTACACCCGCGGAACCAACGTTCAGGATCATCTTCCCGTCCGCGAGCAGTTCACCGCCGAGGGTCACGCCGTCCGCGCCTGCTATCTCTACTGCGCAATGGCTGACCTCGCTCTCCGCGAGAACGACGAGGGTCTGAGGAACGCCTGCGAGAAGATTTTCTCGGACATAGTTAACTCGAAGATGTACATAACCGGCGCGGTAGGCTCTACCCACGTCGCCGAGGCGTTTGAGGATGCCTACAGACTTCCGAACGACACCGCCTACGGCGAGACCTGCGCCGCGCTCTCCCTCGCGCTTTTCGCCCGCAGAATGGAGCGCATCGAGCCAGACTCGCGCTACGCCGACACGGTCGAGCGCGTGATCTACAACGGCTTCCTCGCCGGACTTTCGCTCGACGGCAAGTCCTTCTTCTACGAGAACGCGCAGGAGATCGATCTCGAGAACCGCGCGATCGTCCGCTCCTCGCTTCACAACAACAAAAATATGCACTTCCCGATAACTCAGCGCATCGAGGTGTTCGGCTGCTCGTGCTGCCCGCCCAACGTGACGCGCTTCATCTCGTCGATCGGCGACTTCATCTATAATTACACCGACGACACGATCTACGTCAACCAGTACATGGAGTCGGAAGCCGCGCTCGGCGACGTTAAGCTCGTTCAGACCACGAACTATCCGTTCGACGGAAAGGTCAGCCTTAAGCTCTCCGGCGGCGCGAAGAAGCTCGCGCTGCGTGTCCCCGGCTGGTGCAGAGTCTGGACGCTCGTGAAGAACGGCGCTCCGGTCGCTGCCGAGGTCGTCAAGGGCTACGCGCTCATCGACGCTGCCGACGGCGACGAGATAGTCCTCGATATGCGCATCGCTCCGCGTTTTGTCAGAGCCGACAGCCGCGTCAGAGCCGACCGCGGTCTCGAAGCTATCTGCCTCGGTCCGTTCGTCATGTGCCTCGAGGGCGTGGATAACGGCGGCTCGCTCGCAAGCGTCGTGCTGAGACGGAATCTCACCGTCGGCTTCGACGACAGCCTCGGACTGCCCTGCGTCTATGCCGACGCAGCCCGCGAGACAACCGATTCGCTCTATTCCGATACCGTCGTCTCAACTCCATTTACCGCCAAGCTCATTCCCTACTTCGCTTTCGCAAACCGCGGCGAGACTGATATGAAGATCTGGAATGTAGTCAGATAATATTGTTTTGCAGGGTTGTCAGGGATTGGTTTTATTTGTTGGTTCACGAGTTTTGATGGGACTGTTTGGCTTATAAATTATTGAACCGACAAAAATTCAGGCGTTCGGGTCGTAAGACCCGGACGCCTGATTCATTTTTACTTATTTTTCAAACTTCCAGTTCTCGTCCGGGAGCTGGTCGGGCGTGCGCAGAAATTCGAGCTTGCGGAAGTCGCCGAAATTCTCCTTTTCCTGCCACATGACCGCGGTGAAGCCGCTGACGTGCGAAACCCTGTAGCAGCCGCGCTGTGCGTCGTAGACCGCCTCCTGCTTCGGACCGTAGTAAGCTCCCCACTGAGGCGCGACCCAAGCGATTCCGCCCTTGGTCGGGTATATGGTCAGCTCCGCGTCGTCGAGCCCGGTGATGGTTATGCGCTCGTCGACGTTTACGTGAATGTCCTCGACGAAATCCTTCTTGACGCAGATTTTCGAGCGCTTCTTCTGCTTTATGAACACGCGGCAGTCGGTGTGAATCCAGCGCGAGAGCGGATAGTCTCCGACGCTGTCCTCGATGATGAACTCGGTGTTGTCGAACGCCGGAACGCCGTCGGGAGTCGAGAGCTTCAGCTTGACCGAAGCGTCCTTTGCGAACAGGTTGTAGATCACCGCCTCGCGGCACTTCGCGAACTGAACTATCGGCAGATTGTCGTCGACGTCGAAGCAATCAAAGGTCATCGGATATCCGAAAAGCTGCATAGCCGCGCGGGTGAGCATCGCCGTCGGGAAGAACTCCGAGGGTCTCAGCTTATTCGGAAGTCCGCCAGATTTCGGATTGTGCGGGAACGAGCCGCGTATCCAGACGAGTCCGAGCGACCTGTTAAAGGTCACATAGGCGCGGGTCTCACCGTCCTTGGCGACAGTCGCGGCGACCTCGGTGCTGCCGTCGGCAATCTCGCATACTCCGCCGTTGGACAGCAGAGCCGGGTGCGAGAGCTTTGCTGCATAGCAATTCGTCTCGGCGCGGTCGAGCATGAGCGTCGTATCGAAATCGAGCGTTCCCTCAATCTCGGCTCCGAGCGTTACGCCCGCGGCTTTTCTGAGCCGCTCCGAAGCGTTTCTCAGGCTTCCGACGAGGATAACCTTTCCGCCGCGCTCCATTACGTCAAAGAGAGCCGCTTCAAGCTCGCTTCCGGCTTCGGGAACCGGGGTCAGCAGTATTCTTGAAAGCAGTCCCGTGCGGTCGGACGCGATGAAGTTCCGGTCGGAGATGACGGTATTGATCGGCAGTCCCATATCGACCGCGCTCTCTATATACCAGTCGTCCATGAATATCTCGGCGAGTCTGCCCTCTTTAAGTCCTAATTTGCAGTAAGCGTCAAAGGGATAGACCCATGTTATGAGTCCGGGCGCGTCTGGATAGTCGTTGTAGGCGGTCAGAATGTGCGGAATGACCTCGTTCGGGCAGCGCTCGGGCAGCCGTCCAAAGGAGTCGTCGGCGCTCAGGAAGTTGATTCCGAACGGCTTTGTGACCGTGAGCTTATCGTCAAGTCTCGCGAGCGCCAGCGGCAGATAGATATCGTGCGGGCTGCGGTCGTAGCGGTCGAACCACGGCGAATTGAGCCACCACGGGTCGTGTATGTAGTAGCGCAGTATGAAGCCTTTGTCGGGCAGCTCGGCGATGTGCGACATGAAGCCCGCCAGCTCGAGCCCGAAGCGGTAGTTCAGCGGCGCCCACGGCGAGTTAGGCGGCGCGACGAGGTTCTTCTGCGAGTAGATCTCGTCTATCGGACAGCCGTGCGCCGAGATGTCCATTCCGGTCGAGAGGTTCGAGCCGCGGGTCTCGACTCTGGTGTCGCCGATCTCGGCAGTGAAGTACTTCCAGAACTCGGCGATATTCTCGCGGACGCGCTCTGCGCCCTCGAAGTCGAATTTATTGCCGTCGAACAGCTCGCCCGTCCAGTTCCAGGACGAAAGCGAATAGCCGAAGCCGTTGGAGAGCCAGATATAGTCAAAGCCGAGGTCGCGCTTCATCGCCATGAACTGCCGTCCGAGGAACTCGCCGATGTGCGTTCCCTCGGGGATACCGTCCGGATAAGCGGCGTATTTCCGGCTGTCTGCGTGAAGTCTTGACGCGCAGTGCAGCCACATCTTCGAGCCCATGACGTCGCCCTTGCAGATTTCCCTGTGCCGCTCGTACTTGAAGCTCGAGTAGGCGAACTCGGGACCGGGATCGAAGGTCTCGCCGACCTCGACGTCAAAGCCGGTGAGCTCGCGTCCGACCTTTTTCATCGCGGCGATGATGTTCTTGAGGTCGCCGTAGGTCATTTCGGGCGGATTTTCCATATACTTTATCGGATAATGGTGGAGCGACAGGATATTCTTCGCGTGCTTGGCTTCCTCCGAGCGGTCCCAGTTGCCGATGCCGACATACTGACACCACTCAAAGCTGTCGTCAAGGCTTCCGGCGTAGTCGAATATCTCCGAGCCGTCGCTCGTCCAGAAAAGCAGCGAGCAGCCCGTCGCGCGCTTCAGAAGCGGCTTCCACTCCGTGAAAAGCTCCCTTGCGACCCTCTCGAAGCCCTCGGGGGTCTTGTCGTAGCCAAAGGGCTTCAGGCTTATTTCAAGACAGACGCGCCCGGCGTTTGTCGTAGAACGGTATTCATAGTTAAACATGGCAATTCTCCTTTTGTTTTCAGTCCTCGAGCGCCTTTTCGAGCTTTATGTCCATCATTCTGGCAAACGCCTCGATCTCGGGCGTATGGTCGCCGATGCCGAGCGCGAGGTGATGCGTCGGTCCGCAGGCGCACCAGCGCTCGACGAACTCGTTGGCGTGAACCCTGAAGCGGCACTTGGTGTTGGTGTTTCCGGTAGCCGGGATAGCTCCGGGCATCGACTCGCCGACAGCCTCGACGAGCTTGAACTTCCCGTCTCCGCCGACCGAGCAGGACAGAAGCGAGATCGGTCCGGTTTTGAGCTTGAACTCGACCGAGACTCCCGCGCCCGACTTGCCGTGGAATTTTTTCAGCTTGCGCAGCACAGGCTTATCGTTGCTGATGTTGATGTTGTGCGGTCCGTCGTGACCGATCAGCACGATGTCGTCGCAGACGTCGAAGGGATGCAGCTCTGCGAACGAGCCTCCTCCGCCGACGCGGTTCATAATGAGCATCGCAGCCGCAGTCTTGAGGTCGGCTTCTCCGGCGAGCGGGATATCGCGGCTGGTCAAAAGCGAGTTTCCGATGATCAGATTCGAGGCTATGCGCTCGTACTCGTTGCCGTTCTCGCCCTTGTAGAAGTAAGCGAGCGCGGTCAGTCCGTTATTCTCGACGAGCCTGTCAAGTCCCACCGAGCAGCGCGCGGCAAGCTCGAGATCCTCGTCGTGGACATAGTCGGTCAGCGGGTCGTTGGAGGGCTCGCGGATGTCGAAGATAGACTTTATCTCATCGATCCTGCCTTTGACCTCCGCGTCGGTAGCGCCGTGAACGTACTCTATAAGCTCGCACATTTCGAGCATCTTGACGTGCGCTCCGAAGGTTCCGGAAAAGGCGGTCGGATCGGTGTTCATGTCGTACATACCGTCGTAGGTGTGTCCGAGGTAGCCGAACTTTGCGTACTTGAACGCGGCGACAGCCGAGATCGCGCGCTCGAGTATGCCGATGCGCTCGGCGATTTTCCCGCGGTTCTGTGCGTTCTCGACGATAATAAAGGGCTTCGGCGCTCCGAGACGCGCATAGACGCCCGCAAATTCGGGCATCGAGCAGATGTCGTCGTTGCACAGCTGCATATAGGTCGTCGTCTTTGTGTAGTCAAGGCGATCCAGCGGCTGAAGTCCGACAAGCACCTGCGGCACCCTGAGGTATTTCGCAAATGGGAACACCACCTGCGAGGTTATGTAGGTCGTCATGACGATGAACAGCGCGTCAAGATCGCTCGCCAGAGCTTTTTTCAGGCAGATATAGGAGCTGTCTATATCGTCGGCAAAGCCGAGGTCGATGACCTCCGAACGGTCGGTGAAGTATCCGGCAAGCTCGGTCTGCTTCTGCTTGAGCTCGTCGAGCAGTCCGTCAAACTGCGGCCAGTAGATGAAGTGGCCCATTCCGATGATCCCGATGCGTGCTTTTCTTGTGTGCAGCATTTTGTTTTGTCTCCGTTCCATAGTTTGGTTGATTGATAGCGAATTGAATTCCGTTTCGTTATAACATTATGATACCATCGCGCAGAGCCGGCTGTAAATGGACAAATCAGCCAAAGTAGCACAAATCGCCCATGACGCCGATATTTTTTCCCTCAACCCCTTGACAAGCCGTCCGATTTAAGGTAAAATAAAAACACATAACAGATTTTATCAAAAGCCGCGGTATGCAGTCGTTGTGAAAATAATTTTCAGCGCGCCCGGCGTCGGAGAGGAGTATTCGCTTGACCGGCTCTATTCAGGTAGCAGATTTCGATATTCAGATCGCGGAAATTCTATTAGTCCACCGGAACACCTTCGTCCACCGCTTCAAATGGACGGAATACCGCACCGGCAGGCTTATCGACGGCATGACCTTCTGCGTTTCGGGCAGGGCGTCCTTTGACTACGGCGACTCGAGCTTTGAGCTGACGCCCGGACAGGCGGTGTTCCTCCCGGCGTGCAGCTCCTATGTCGTGCGCTGCGAGAGCGAGGAGCCCTTTATCCACTACACCGTGAATTTCCGGCTCGACCGCAGCGGGATGACCTCCGAGCAGACCGCGTTCTCCGAGATACTCTCGGGAAAGCTCCGGCACATCACCTCGCCCGAAAAGGCAGAGACCTATCAGCCGCGGCTCGAGGAGCTGCTGTCGGTCTGGCAGAGCAAGCGCAACGGCTATCGCGTCATGTCCAAGGCGCTGATCTACGAGCTTTTATACCTCTATTTCACCGACGCCGGACGCACTCACCGCAATAAGGACGAGTACAACAAGCTCCTGCCCGCAAAAAGGCTGCTCGACGAAAACTATATGGGCTCCCAGAGCGTCGCAGAGCTCGCCGAGCTCTGCGGCATGAGCGAGACACATTTCAGGCGGATGTTCGCAAAGCTCTTTGCCGTCCCGCCGACCGAATACCGGCTCAGGAAGCGTATCCTGCGCGCAAAGGATCTGCTGCTCTCCGGGCAGTACACGATCTCCGAGGCCGCGCGGCAGGTAGGCTTCTCCGATCCGAACTATTTTGCCAGAATTTTCAAGCTGAAGGAGGGCGTCTCCCCCTCGGAGTTCATTAAATGATAAGCTGCGGCGTCTCTGAGCTGAAGCCCTTTCTGCGCTTCGCCAGAATAATTGAGATAACCCCCGATTACGATTACAATAATATAATCCCTTACGACGCGAGAATGATGTTTGTCCGGAGCGGGAGCGGGACTCTCCGCGTGTCGGGACAGAGCTACCGGCTGGCTCCGGGGACTCTTGTCTGCTGGCAGCCGGGGAGCGAGTACGCCTTTACCGAGGTCTTTTCCCCGCCGATTAAGGCGTTCATGCTCAACTTTGATTTCTGCGCCGAGACTCCGAAGCGCGCGCTGCTGATGCCCGACCATCCGGAGGATTTTGTCCCAGAAAGGCTGAACGGCGTATTTTCCTTCACCGAGAACGCCGATCCCGCCGGAGTCTTTATCGACTCCGAGGCCTTTTTTGCCGAGCACTTCATGCGCGAGCTGCTGAGCGAATATTCGTCGGGTCAGATCTGCTCCGACGAGGCTTCGGGAGGGATACTGACCTTTCTGCTGGCGCGGCTTTCGAGGTCGATGCGCTTTTCGGGCGAGCGCGGCTGCCGTCACGAGGAGATCATCGCCTACATCAATGCCCATCTTTCC
>CACXED010000139.1 GCA_902766575.1 uncultured Ruminococcus sp.
GGGGCGGTACCCTGCCTGCGGATTTTTGTATCGTCTGACGAAAAAATTTCTGCGCATCTGCGTACTTAGAATTATGCGGTATTGCCTATATTGTGATCTCATGGTTCAACAGTGCGGGAAACTTTGCGCTGAGCAAAAAAGTCTTTGATTTCCTCGGAAATACAGTGATCAAGGTTATATTCGTTGCGCTGGTCGATCTCATCCTGCTGAAGAAATTCGTATTTCTGCGCATAGATAAAGATCCATTCAGAAGCAGCAGGCGAATGGCGGTCGGGCCGGACGGCAAGAAATATAACCTGCCCGTATCCTACAAGGTGGGTATCACATATCTTCTCGGCGACGACGCCGAGGTCTATGCCGCATATTTCAGCAGCAATGTTCATCGTCTGCTGTGGCTCAGCGAGACGGCTGATCTCGGAAAGAAATATATCGGAAATAACAGCAGCTGGACGATACCGATACCCGGCCGTATGGGCGAGGCGGCGTCCGAACGCTTCGCTATAGACGCGAGCTTCGGCAGCAATATGAAGTGGAGCGACTATTCGGAGATCTGCATACAGGCGGCGAGGGGCTGGCACCTGCTTGGCGACGCGGATAAGTCGGCGCATTACTACAGTCTGCTCGCCGACGCCGCCTGCGCTCTCGGCAGCAGCTGGCCCTATCGCGGCGACGTGAGCTATGCCGAATGGGTCGAGGAGAGCTTTTCCGAGCTGATCGATTATTACAACGACCGCAAGGATAGCGTCAAGGCAGCTGAATATGAGAAAAAGCGTCGGCAGTTCCATGATAACTTATCTAAAGCCAAAGCGAGAGGCGAGGAGCTGATAAGCCGTCAGCATGGGAGTAACGTCGGAAATATATATGCTTCCGAGAATGAAGCGGAGGATACTCCGGTAGAGCCGGAGCAGCCTGTTGAAAAAGAAGAAAATACCGGCTTCGAGTTCCCGAGATTTATCTATGACGAGAATGAGAATCCATGGGAGCTCATGTCAAGCGGCACTGATAATGCAACATATTACTGCCAGAAAACCGACGAATGGGCAGACTTCTACAGCTCCGATTTCGAATACGGCTCGCCGTCCGGCTTCCACAGGAGATGAACGGGAGAAACGTCTCTGCTGACTAAGGCATTATCGCACAATTCTGAGCGCTCAGATACGATGACCTGCTTCACAGCTGCGGCAGGGCGCCGCGCTTTGTCCCACAGCCCGGAAATGATGCAGTGAAAGCGCGGGAGAATCAGATTCCCGCGCTTGAAAATTACTTTTATATAACGCTCGCTGTTACCGGAAATATTCGAACTGATTGAAACTATGTGAATACCTTGCAGCCATCAAAATCTGATGAAAATCCCCCCTTACTGCGCAGCAGTAAGAAATGATTTAAGTCAGCACCGCACAATATTCATTTTTTATAATCGCCTATCCGATATATTTCTGTATCGCTTCCTCGACGGCGGAACGGTTGGACGCCACTACCGAAGCGATATCGTTGGTTCCGCTTGTCAGCCTGCTCATCAGTGTTTTGTGCAGATCGGCGAACTGTGTATTGAATATATAGCCCACATTGTATTCGATGTTCTCGATAGAGATCTGGAGCATCTCATAGGATTCCTCGTCGCGGGTGTATTTGCTTTGCAGGCAAATGTCGTAATACGCCTTTGTGATGTCGCCGCTGCCGTTGGCGAGCAGTTGGAGAGCCAGACCGGCAGTTTCGGGATCCTTCACCGACGCGGGAATCGCCAGCACGCACGTGTCCTGCACCGCCGCGGAAATATATTCGTCCTGCTCCTCATCGAGCTTCGGAGTCGGCAGGAAGCCGAAATCGGTCTTGACGTCGCGCAGGAATCGGCGCGCGAATGATGTTACTGCGTTTACAAACAGATTCTTATTGGTCTCAAGTCTCGATACCTGCAATTCGACCGTAACGCCGTCATAGCTGTGATAGGTCGGCTCGGTATAAATTTTCGACAGCTTATCAAAGGCTTCGGTAAAGCGCTCGCTGTCGGCGGTGATCTCTATTTCGCCATTCGCGTTTTTCGATATCGCTGAGGTTCCGCAGGAGATGAGCATCGCGCTGATTCCGTCATAATTGGCTAAGGTTCCGTAGCTGTCCTCGAGATCCATCTTGGAATCGCCGTTCACATCGCTGACGGCGAGCTTGCAGACGTCGTACATTTTATCGACCGTCCACTTTCCGTCCCGGACAACCTGATAGAGATCCTCGAGCTGAAGATCGCGTGCATAGCTGGTGTTATATACGAGCACCTCGACGCTGTCCTCATCCGATACGGTGATGTCTCCGCCGACAAAATAAACCCGGTCGCCGAACGACAGAGAGGATATCATATTCTGATTCCAGCTCGCCTTGTCAAGCTCAAGGCTGTCGATGGTACTGAGATCATACAGGATGCCCTCGGAGGCTGCGCCGGACAGGGTCGCCGCCTTATCGAACACGACCTGATATTCATCGTCGCCGGCGTTTACAAGATTCCTGATGGTCGAAATTGTGCCGCCGCTTATCTCGGTCTCAGCAATTGAGAAATTATTCTTTTCGGTGACGTTTCGGTTGCGGGCGTAAATTGTGTCGTTCAGTATTTCGCCGTTCTCCTCCTCAACGCCGAAGGATACCAGCACCCATGCGATGTTGTCCTGGGCTATCTTTGCTAAATTCAGGGTATATCCGCCAAGGTCGTATACCTTTTCAGGCTCGGCGGTGGTTTCGGCGGTGGTCTGCGTGTCGGGCTGATCGGTGGGTGTGCCTTCGCTGCCGCAGGCCGACGCGGTCAGGGCTAATGCCGCGAGTAGGATTGCAGAAGCCGTTTTTTGAGTAATGCTGTGCATGATTGTTACCTGCCTTTCGCAATTCTTTGTTATATCATGATTCTGTCCGAAAATGAATGAATCCTTCGGATTTACTATAATTTTATTATACACTATTGACAAACCGATTTGAATATGTTAAACTATAAAAAAATTGCGTAATCCTGCAAACCGGAGGTGAGTCCTATCAAACTGTTGAACAATCAGCCGAATATGTATATCCTTCGTATGCGCTTGAAGAATACCTATTACTACGATGCGTCGCGCGGAACGGACACCAACTATCTCGCGTGTATGCTGTCGGGTGAGGGAAGATTTGTCTGCCTTGACGGTAAGGAAATGGCTGTCCGCCCGGGCGACATATTCTTCCTGCCCCTCGGACTTCAGTACAGCTCCTATTGGAAAGGTGACGAGATTGGCTGGAATGCCTTTGCCTTCACTCTCTTTCCCCATTCGATCGGGAAATATCCGATGCAGGTAATCGATTCCGACGACAGTGTGCGGGATATACTCGACGAGCTGGCAGGATACGATGAGTTCAGCTGCGCCGCGCTCGGACTATTGTATACTGCGCTCGGACGTCTGCTGCCGAATATGAGACTCGAGGATCCCGACAATGCAAGTCTGGTCACGAAAGCGTCCGAATACCTTGACCGTCATCCGAAGGCGACGGTAGCTCAGGCCGCGCGCTATTGCAATGTCAGCGAATCGGGTCTGTTCGCCGCGTACAGAGCTGTCGGCACGACGTCGGTTAAGCTGCGGCTGGAGCATCAGCTCAATTCTTCGATAAAATATATCCGTGAAACCAATTTATGCCTTGACGAGATAGCGGAGCGCTGCGGCTTTTGCTCGGCGTCGCATATGCTTCATATGCTCAAGCGGGAGACCGGCATGACCGCCAAGGACATCCGCCGCCAATCCTGACAGAGAACGGCCCCCGATGATTGATTCCCGCATGGGTGAATTAATCATCGGGGGCCGCAGAATCTGTGCGGTATTGCCTTAAAGAATATCCTGTCCGGTTTTCCTGAAATCCCGCGGAGAGAGCGACGACATACGCTTGAATATCCGTCTGAAATAGCTGCTCGACGAAAATCCCATCCGCTCGCTGACCTCCTCGATCGTAAGCTCAGGCTCATCGATCAGCAGACGCTCGGCGTTTGAGATCATAAGCCGGTTCTTGTACTCTATCGGCGTGACTCCGATCGCGCGCTTGAAGCGCAGATAAAAATGCGAGTCGGACAGACTGCAGAGCCTTGCAAGCTCGGTTACCGTACATGGCTTGAAATAATTTTCTTTGAGATAATTCAGCGCCGGTTCGATACCTATGTCGCGCTCGGATTCGTCGCGGCGGACAAGGCAGGGAACAGTGACCTCGAGCAGCCGGTAGAATCTGCGCATCAGCTCAAAGCGCTCCTGACTTTTCGGCTGCTCGTTTGTCGTGTCGCAGATTTCCGCGATCCTTTCGAACTCATAGATGTAATCGAAATCCGGATCGCCTGCCGCCGCTTTGAAATCTGCTCCTCTTATAGTCTGCACAACAGAGCGCTGCGAGCCGAATATTCCGATCTCGGCAGTCTCAAAGTGCAGTGAGATCATCTGAACCTCGCCATCCTCACAGTGCCAGAACCCGTCATAGGTCGCTCCCATCGGAACAAACAGCAGGTCGCCGACAGCGGCGATTCCGGTCGAGTCCGGCTCATTGTGACGATATTCCCGATATTCCCAGGCACCGTGACGTACGACCGCAAGCGACGCATATGGGCGCGGAAGATATCTGAAATGATCAATGAATCCGTCCGGCTGATGAATTCTGTCCGGTTTGAAATATTCTATTGATTGTCTTGAAAAATTCATGCTTTTCACCCGTGATCAGAGAATAGTTCTGTTTTTCAATATTATACTGCCTTCTATTTTCTTTGTCAATGCGGTATAATAATTTTACATTCAGGTAACAATTTCAGACCTGAATAACAGAATGAGGATATGTACAATCTCAGGATCACGGCTCATAATGATGAAGGTCTACACCTTCATTAACGACGATATCAACTTCTTCAACCGTCAGACCGCCGGACTTAGCGTAAACGATACTATAAAGATGTTCACTTCCAACCGAGTTCTCTTTCTGATGCGCCCGCTGCAGACAATAATGGAGCTCCGCGCGATGGACGCCGACTTCGGTATAATCCCGACTCAACTGATGGACGACAGCCGGACTGAATATCATACATCTATCGGCTTTGCGGTCGCGAACTGTGTGACGATACCGGTCGACGCAATAAAAACAGAGTTTTTGACTTACAGTCTCGCGCTGCGCTCGTAAGCCGACTCGATTTCGACCTCGCGTCTCTCGCGTCCGCTCCTCGAAAAGCCCTCCATGACCTCGAGCGCGTGGAGCGTCTGACGCCAGCTGCATCTGAACTCGCCGCCCGAGAGAATATGCCGCGCCATATCGCGAATACCGAGCCCGCGGCTGTTTTCGGGATAGCCGTCGACAAGCGGGATCTCGGTCGTGCCTTTACCCGGTCTGAATATGCTGACCGGCCCGCCGAAGCAGTTCGGGTCGGGCACGAAAAGCGTTCCCTCCGAGCCGTAGACCTCGACTCTCGCCTGATAGGGATAATATGCGTCAAATGTCGTGAACAGCGTGCCGATCGCTCCAGACCTGAACCTGAGCGTTCCGGCGACATATGTGTCGACGTCGACGTGAATGACCTCGCCGTTATGCGGCTCGCTCGTTATCAGGCGCTCGGGGAAGCTCTTTTTCGTCATCGCATAGACCTCCGAAACGCCTCCGAGCAGGTGGAGCATCGCCGTCACATAGTAGGGTCCCATATCGAGCATAGGTCCGCCGCCGCGCTTATAGTAGAACTCCGGGTCGGGATGCCAGGTCTCATGCCCGCGGCAGATCATAAAGCCCGCCGCGCCGACCGGAGTTCCGATCGCGCCCTCGTCGATCAGCTTCCGGCAGGTCTGTATTCCGGCTCCCATGAAGGTGTCGGGAGCGCCGCCGAGCTCGAGTCCCTTTTCAAGCGCGAGCTTTACAAGCTCCCGTGCGCCTTCGAGCGTGGACGCGAGCGGCTTCTCGGAATAGACGTGCTTCCCGGCGAGCAGAGCCGCCTTTGTGACCTCAAAATGCTCGTCCGGGCGGGTGATATTCAGTACGATATCGACCTCGGGGTCGGCGAACAGCTCGTGCATATCGTTATAGAGCTTGGGAATACCGTACTTTCTGACCGCGTTCTCGGCA
>CACXED010000140.1 GCA_902766575.1 uncultured Ruminococcus sp.
CGCAGCTCACCGACGTCGAGCAGGAGGTCAACGGTCTCTACACCTACGACCGCAAGCCGAAGCTCGACCCGGCGATAATTTACGCGATAAACTCCCGCAAGGCTGCGATCGAGGAATAAGCGGCGTGTCGCCGCTCCCATACTCGCACTTGGAGTTGGCGGAGATTTGAAAGTCTTACCTCGCGCTCGCGCCGCTTATTGCGGCTTTGTTCCGCAGCCACTCGCGTGGCTGCGGAAGTGCGAAACTTGAATCTAAAGTCTGATATTAAAAATAAAGGGCTGTCGCTTTTGGCGACAGCCTTTTTTTACTGCTTATTCTCGGTAAAGACCTTGATGAAATCGTCGAGCTTTTTCTGTGCCTCGGGATAATAGGACGCATAGGTCGACGCGAAATCGGAGGACTTTGCCTGTATCAGCTTGCGCTGGAGGTAGCCGATGCTGTTGAGATCGGTCATGTGCGCAAAGTCTGGCGAACAGTTATTGCGGATGATATCGAGCATTTCAGCCGAAACATCGTCGCGTGCGTACTTGTTCTTCATCAGCACATTGTAGTAAGGCGCGAGTACGTCGGTGTAGCCGATGAACGCCATTTCCTCGAGCACCGCGCAGACCTCGTCGACCTTATTGCAGGTCACGGGAACGACCATCAGCCGGATGATATCGTGAACGTCGCTGTAGTACTGCTTCTGCTCCTCATCGTATTTGGGGAAGGGAACGATACCGTAGTCGGCTTTCATATCGCGCATGAACTCGGAGGTATAGAAGAAGCCGGGCAGGAACATACTGTTTCCGTCCTCAAAGTGCTGGCGGTTCTTGACGTCGTCCTCATAAAGCGGGCCGGAGAAGTAGACTCCCTCGGTGTTGAAAACGAGCTCGTAAAGTCCCTGCATGACCGAAGCGTTGCGCTCGGAGTTCAGGCAGATAACAGGGATATCGTTCTTGTCGCGCTCGGTAGCTCTTGCGCCGGTGGCGTAGAAGAAGCTGTCGAGATGGAAATAGTCGTTGACGCAGAAGCCGAGACGGTCCTCGCGGTCGATGACTCCGTCGTTGTTGAGATCGGAGTAGACCTCCGACGAGATCTTGCGCATCATATCCCACGTCCAGTTTCCGTCAAGCACTTCCTGATAGAGCCCGTCCGGATCCTTATAGAAGTCCTCGTACATCGACTTATTATAGTAAACGCAGTTCAGGCAGCGTGTACGGTCGACCGCAAAGTCGCCGCTCAGACAGTAGATGACGTCGTCGCCGACCGTCATTTCCTTCATATATTTGTAATCCCACCAGGGCTTGTCGTAGCTTATGTACTTTGCGTCGGCGAGGTTCTTATAGCAGCCCTCGGCGGCGAGCTGAGCTCCGTTCCACTGGACGATGTGGTAGAGGTCGTAGGTATCGTCTCCGGCGAGGACCATCTTTTTGACCTCGCTGCCGGTAGCGGAGGTCTCGACCTCGGCGTTGAAGAAATCGAGCGTGCAGTTGAGCTTGGTTTCGACCGCTTTGTTCATGTTGAAGATAGCGTCGTCGAGAATGTCGCCGGTCAGCTCGGGATTGAGATCGACATAGGTCTCGGCGACCGATACCGATTTTGTAGTGTACCAGATCGAGATCGACTCTCCGCCGAGATCGGTGCCGTCGGGTACGCCGGAGGTCTCGACCGCTTCGGTCACGTTTTCGGTTGTGTCAGTGGAGCCGGAGGTCGAATCGCCGTCTGGCGTCTTACCGGCGCTTTCGCCGCAGGAGATTAGCTGTGCCGCGGCGAGCAGAGCCGCGAGAAAAACAGAAACAGATCTTTTCATGATGTAACCCATACCTTTCGCAGTAACTTATGGTTTGTGTCGGATTCAGGATTGCCGGGATGCTGCTTTGTTTGAAAATGCTTTCAGACTTGTTCTTCTCTGGAACATATTCGGTTATTATACGAGATTATTATAGCACATATCTTCACAAAATGCAATAGCTTTTGCAAAATATTATTGGGGAATCAGCTGAATATCCGAAAACCCGCGCCGCCCGGAGCTGATCTGAAACTCTGACACTCCAGTCTGCTAAAATGGCACGGTCTCGAAGGATGATTGCTAACTCAAAGCTTGATATTCATAAAATATTAACATATATTTAATAAATAATCCTTGAAATCCGGTTCAAAACAAAGTATACTATATACAGTGATTAGCACTTGAGACCTTAGAGTGCTAAACACGAAGGAGGTGAGAAGGTTGCCGACGGATAAGAATGAATTGTCCGAACGCAAGAAGCTGATACTGAAAGCGATAATCGACACGCATATAAATATGGGCGAACCGGTCGGGTCGAAGTACCTTACCAGATATGAGCAGCTCGCCTTCTCGTCCGCGACGATACGAAACGAGATGGCTGAGCTTGAGGAGATGGGCTATCTTGAACAGCCGCACACCTCGGCGGGACGGATCCCGTCGCAGCTCGGGTACAGATTCTACGTCGATCAGCTCATGCAGCAGTACCGCATGAGCGCCGCGGAGCTCGGAGAGCTCGACAAGCTGATGAAGCTTAAAGCCGCCGAGGTCGACCGCATCCTCGACCGCGCGACCAAGCTGATGAGCGTGCTCACAAATTACACCGGAGTCGCTCTTAAGCGAAGTCAGTCGCAGCCGACGATAGCGAGATTCGACGTCATGTATTTAAGCCCGCGCAGCTTCATCCTCGTGATGCTCACAAGCGCCGGAGCGGTAAAGACAAGACAGCTTCACCTCGGCTTTGACGTCAGCCGCGAAACGGCTGAAAAGCTGGCGGCGCTGTTAAACGAATATGTGGCCGGACGGGATATGGATAAGATCACGCTCCCGGTGATACTCGAGATGCAGACAAGGCTCGGCGAGTCGGAACAGCTCATAAACCCGATAATCAAGGCGGTCTGGGACACGGTCAACGAACCGGAGGACAGCGAGCTTCTCTTTGACGGCGTGAACAATCTTCTCCGATATCCCGAATTTTCAAACATCGAAGCGGTGCGCGGAGTGCTCGGAATGTTCGACGAAAAGGATGAGCTCGTCGGGGTCATGAATCACGACGCCGACAGCGACCGGACGAACATCTACATCGGCTCCGAAAGCCCGGTGGAGGTTATGAACAACTCGTCGCTGATATTCCGGACAGTCAGGAACGGCGACCGGATCGTCGGCGCGATAGGCGTTATCGGGCCGAGGCGGATGGATTACTCCAAAGTCGTCGCACTGGTCGATTATATGTCAAGGAACATTTCCAAGCTGATGGACAGCAACAACCTGATCGAAGACAAAGAGGAATGATAACATTCAATAAATAATATAAGGCAGGAACAAAATGGCAGACGAAAACATCAAAAAGGACGGAGCTCAGGGATCCGCAATAGACGCCGATACCGAATCCGTCATGAACGACCTGTCCAAAAAGGACAAAAAGCAGGAAGACAAGGCTCAGTCCCGCGAGGAAAAGCAGAAGAACGACGAGAACCGTCAGCTCAGTGTAAAGCTCAAGGAGACGACCGAGGCTCTTGACAAGGCCAACGCCGAGCTCAAGGAGCTGAACGACAAATATCTCCGGGTCTGCGCCGAGTACGACAACTTCAGAAAGCGTACCGCCAAGGAGCGCGACGGGCTCTACACCGACGCTTATTCCGACGCGCTGAAGGAGCTTCTTCCCATTATCGACAACCTCGAGCGCGCGGCTCAGTA
>CACXED010000141.1 GCA_902766575.1 uncultured Ruminococcus sp.
AAAATGTTCAATAAATAAATAACGAGGTAAATCCGAATGGACTGGACACAGCTTCGCGTCACCGTAAAGACCGAGGACATCGACCGCACCGCGGCGATCATGAGTATGCTCGACAACGGTATAATGATCGAGGACTACAGCGACATCGAAACCGGACTCAAGACCTGCTACGGCGATCTCATCGACGAAAATATCCTGAACGCCGACAAGACAAAGGGCGCGGTCTCGATCTACATCCCCGACGACAAGAACTACAACGACTACACCGCGTTCCTGCGCGACCGCTTTGCGGCTGAGAAAATCGACGCCAAAATCGAGCTCATCGGCGTCGACGAGGAGGAGTGGTCGACCGCGTGGAAGAAATATTATCACCCGATCAAGGTCGGCGAGAGGCTCGTCATCGTCCCGATGTGGGAAAAGTACGATCCCGCTCCCGGCGAGATTATCGTAAGAATGGACCCCGGAATGGCGTTCGGAACCGGCACTCACGAGACGACGCGGCTCGTCTGCGGGCTTATCGAGAAGTATCTCGTCCCCGGTCAGCGGATGCTCGACGTCGGCACCGGAAGCGGAATTTTAGCGATCTGCGCGTCAAAGCTCGGAGCAAAGGAGTGCTTTGCCTACGATATCGACCCGGTAGCGGTCAGAGTCGCCAGGGAGAACGTCAGGGACAATGGGCTTGACAACATCACCTGCGGCGTTTCCGATCTGCTGCGGGACGTGGATCTCTCGGGCGGGCAGTTCGACTTCGCGACGGCGAATATCGTGGCGGACATAATCATCAGAATGTCAGGCGACGTCGGAAATTACCTTAAGCAGGGCTCGTATCTGATCTGCTCGGGAATAATCGAGCAGTATGAGAACGACGTCCGCGAGGCTATGCAGCGCGGCGGCTTTGAGATCGTCGAGTGCGCAAAGGAGTCCGACTGGGTAGCGATGGTCTGCCGCAAGCTCTGAACTTATATATAACAAAATATGGAAGTTGATGACCCGAGGGTCATCAACTTTTAGCTTGATTTGGCTTGATTTTCTATTAAATATCAGCTTTATATGGGCTAAACGACGAGACTTCAAAAAAAAATTACAAAAATTTCGCGAAAATATTTGACAAAATCACGAAAGTATAGTATAATATATATTGTTATCGACTGATCGCACAAATAAAACCGCCGATCCGCTTTTGGAGGACCCAGATGCCGCGCTTTTTTACGCAGAAAGACAATATCTCCGACGGCTTCGTCACAATAACGGGCGACGACGCTCTCCACATCTCCCGCTCGCTCAGGATGCGTCCGGGCGAGCACATCACAGTCTGCGATATGCAGAAAAATGTCTACGACTGCGAGCTTGAGAGCTTTTCGTCCGATTCCGTCACAGCCCGGGTGATATCGTCGCATCCCTCCGACACCGAGCCGCCTGTGTTCATAAGACTCTATCAGGCGCTGCCCAAGTCGGACAAGCTCGACACGATCATTCAGAAGGCGGTCGAGTCGGGAGCGTCCGAAATCGTACCGTTCGAGTCTCAGCGCTGCGTGGTACGCATCGAGCCGTCAAAGGAAGACAAAAAGCTCGAGCGCCGACGCAGAATCGCTCTCGAAGCGGCAAAACAGTGCGGACGCGGCGTCGTTCCGGAGGTGCGCTCTCCGCTGACCTTTGACGGGATACTGTCCGACGCGGACGACTGCGGGCTCAGGCTCTTTTTCTACGAGGGAGACGGCACCGTATCGCTGAGAAGGCTGCTCGACGAAAGGCTTTCGGACGGCCGGCTTCCCGGAAAGGTCGCCGTGGTGATCGGCTCCGAGGGAGGCTTTACCCTGTCCGAGGCCGAACGCGCGGCAGCCGCCGGCTTTGAGCTCTGCGGACTCGGAAAGCGGATACTGCGCTGCGAGACCGCTCCGGGCTTTGCTCTGGCGTGTCTTTCCTATCGGTTCGAGCTTTGACGCGGCAGACCGCTCCGATTCTGGTCGATCGAAAAATTCTTTAAGGGAGTTCTCCGTTTCGCGGGGACATGGTAATTTATGGTGAGCAACGAATTGAAACAAAAGCAGAAAAAGGCGGAAAGGCTCCGTCAGCAAAAGAAAAACGACATTATGGTAAACCGGATCGCAGCGGCGTTTATCCTCGTCTGCGTCGGCATAGTGGTCATGCTCTTTGCGAAAAAGACTATTGACAACGAGGTAGCGTTCATAACCCGCTGGCTCACGCCTCTGCTGATAATCTCCGGAGCGGCGTTTATCGGCTCGATCGTGTTCTTTGCGCTGAGAACCAAGCGCCGTACCGATGAATCCGAACTTGTGTTTACAAAATGGAATGTGCTCGGCGCCGGAATAGTGTTTTTCGGGTCGATGCTGTTCTACCGTCTGACCTTTGACGCGTCGCTCGTAGTGCTCGAGCTAATCGCCGTCGGAGCGCTCTATCTCGTATTCAATCTGTTCAAGGCTGATTTCTTCATTTATTCTGTCCTGACCGCTGCGGGCGTGCTGCTGATGCGCGTAGGACAGACCGCAGGATATTCCTCGGTTGCAAGCGCGGCTTCGATGCTCTGCAATATCCTCTCTATAGTTTTAGCCGTCGCCGGACTGATACTCGCGGTCATGCTGATCTCGGGCAAGGGAAGCATAAGCTTCAAAGCGCGCAGAATCAGCGTCGGCGGGTGGACCTGGCCGGTATTCGTCGCGTCGGGACTGCTTGCGGCGGGCGGAATAGTCGGATTTTTCGCGCCTGCGTTCCTTACATACGTCATTGCGGCAATGCTTGTGGCATATTTAGCCATTGCCATAGCATATGTCATAAAAATGATGTGAATATTTGGTTAATATTCTGATTTTGCTATTGAAAAAATACAAAATCGGGTGTACAATATAGTATAGTATTCACATAGACCAAAAAATAAATATTTCAAACAATGTTGAAAGGGGTCGCCTTATGTCAAACAGATTGTTCCAGGGTGTTATTCATCAGATGAAGGATGCGGTCGATCGCATCATCGGCGTCGTCGACGAGAACGGAGTGATCATCTCGTGCAGTGAGCTTACCAAGATCGGTGAGACCTGCCAGGGGATCCGCGACGAGATCGCCTATACCACCGACAACGTAACCAGCGGAGGCTATACCTACCGCCAGATCGGTACCAGCGCAAAGCCCGAGTATGTCGTCTTCTGCGAGGGCGAGGACAAGATGGCTGAAAAGATCGCCATGATCCTCTCCATTTCGCTCAATCAGATCAAGAATCTCTATGACGAGAAGTACGACAAGGGCTCGTTCATAAAGAACATCATCCTTGACAATATCCTCCCGAGCGATATCTACTTAAAATCCAAGGAGCTTCACTTCAATACCGACGTAATGCGCATAGTGCTCCTTATCAAGTTCTACGGCAAGAGCGACGTCATTCCCTTCGACATGGTTCAGAATATGTTCCCCGACAAGAACAAGGATTATGTCATCAGCGTCGGCGAGCATGATATCGTCCTAGTCAAGGAGGTCAAGCCCAACTTTGAAATGAAGGAGATCGAGAAGATCGCAAAGAATATTGCCGACACTCTCTCCGCCGAGTTCTACGCAAAGGTCACTATCGGAATCGGAACCGCCGTTGACAACATCAAGGATCTCGCCCGCTCCTTCAAGGAGGCTCAGGTCGCTATCGAGGTCGGCAAGGTTTTCGACACCGAAAAGAATATCATCAGCTACGAAAACCTCGGAATCGGCAGACTGATCTATCAGCTCCCGACCACTCTCTGCGAAATGTTCTTACAGGAGGTATTCAAGAAGGGAAGCCTTGAGAGCCTCGACCGCGAGACCCTTATGACTATCCAGTGCTTCTTTGAGAACAACCTCAACGTCTCCGAGACCTCGAGAAAGCTCTTTGTCCACAGAAATACGCTCGTCTACCGTCTTGAGAAGATCCGCAAGCTCACCGGTCTGGATCTCCGCGAGTTCGAGCACGCTATCACCTTCAAGGTCGCGCTGATGGTCAAGAAATATCTTACCTCCAAGCCCGTAA
>CACXED010000142.1 GCA_902766575.1 uncultured Ruminococcus sp.
ATCGCCGACTACCTCGTCAACTTCCGGCTCTTTGACGAGCAGACAGGCGAGGAGTTCCGGCTCTCCGACGACCGGCTGACCATCGCGCCCGAAAATCAGACGCGCTTTCTCGATATGTTTGAGAAGATAGATTCGCTCAAGCGCAAGGGCTCGCTGCTGCGCCCGAGGATCAAGGCGCTGCTGTACGAGCTGCTCTGCGACATATCGCTCGAGCTTCAGAAGTCGGATATCATGAACAAGCGCTTTGCGCCGCTCTACCCGGCGATAAAGTATATCCGCGCCACCGACATCGCAAAGATTGATATCTCGCGGCTCGCCGGGCTCTGTCACCTCTCGGAGTCCTGCTTCAGACGGCTCTTTGCCGAGTACTTCGGAAAGCCGCCGCTCAGATACATAAACGAGCTGCGCATCGCTCAGGCGGAGGAGCGGCTCAAGAGCGGCATGATGACCGTCTCGGAGGTCGCCGAATCCCTCGGCTTCTCGGACGCGTCGTATTTCTCGCGCTTCTACAAAAAGGAGACCGGACGCTCGCCGAAAAGCGAGCTGCCCTGAGGATGCTCGAAATCCCACGTTTTCAGCCGTCTTTCGCGCGATTTTCTATACAAGCGTTAAAAAATTGCTAAATTTTGCTCCCGGCACTTCACTTTTCGCCGGGAATGAGTTAAAATATATATAATAACGATACGAAAGGAATCCTGAAAAATGAAAACCTACGGAAAAAAGACATGGCTCATACCCGACTGCTTCCTCGACCCGGTCTCAAACGGTCAGGTCAGCCACGAGGCGGTCTGCGTAATCAACACCTCCCGCGAGGACGCGGAGATAAAGTTCACCCTCTTTTTTGAGGACAGGGACGCAGACACGAGCTTCTCGTCGGGCTGCGCTTCGATGCGCACTCACCATATCCGGCTCGACAGGCTCAAAAACCCCGCCGGACAGGAGATACCGCGCGGAATCCCCTACGCGATGCTCATCGAGTCGAACACGCCTATCGTCGTGCAGTACAGCCGTCTCGACACCGCTCAGTCCGAGCTTGCGCTCATGACCACGATACCCTACGCGGTTGAATAAACAACAGGTTTGAAAAGGAGAATGATATTATGAAGCTGCCATTCAAAGTCGATCTTTCGGGAAAGGTCGCTCTCGTCACCGGAGGCGGAGGAGTGCTCTGCTCCGAGTTCGCAAAGGCTCTCGCGGCAAACGGGGCTAAGGTCGCGGTCTGCGATCTGCGCGCAGAAGCCGCCGAAAAGGTCGTCGCAGAGATCGAAAAGGACGGCGGAACAGCTATCGCCGTCGCCGCTAACGTCCTCGACAAGGCGAGCCTCGAGGCCGCCCGCGAGACGATACTCGAAAAGTTCGGAACGGTCGACATCCTGCTCAACGGCGCGGGAGGAAACAATCCCAAGGGTACGACCTCCAAGGATACCCTCGACCCCGAGGATTTGGAGGAGACCGCAGAGGGAATCAAGACCTTCTTCGACCTCGACCCGGCGGGAATCGAGTTCGTGTTCAACCTGAACTTCCTCGGAACGCTGCTCCCGACGCAGGTGTTCGCAAAGGACATGGCGAAAAAGGGCGACGCGGTCATCCTCAACGTCTCGAGCATGAACGCCTTCCGTCCGCTGACCAGAATCCCGGCTTACTCGGGAGCCAAGGCTGCGGTCTCGAACTTCACCCAGTGGCTCGCGGTGCATTTCGCCAAGGTCGGCATCAGGGTCAACGCGATCGCGCCCGGATTCTTCCTGACCAACCAGAACCACGATCTGCTCATCAATCCCGACGGGAGCTACACCGCCCGCTCGCAGAAGATTCTCGCCCACACTCCGATGAACCGCTTCGGCGTGACCGACGATCTTATCGGAACGCTGCTCTGGCTCGTCGACAACAACGCCTCCGGCTTTGTCAACGGAGTCGTAGTCCCGGTGGACGGCGGCTTCGCCGCTTACTCGGGCGTCTGAGCAGACAGGCTGAACGTCAGAACATCAGAGGGCTGCCGCTTTTTGCGGCAGCCCTTTTGCAGTCCAAAGCCCGGGTCTGAAAGCTCCGATACCCAGCCGGATATCTTCACCGTTTGGTCAGTCTGGACAATTATTTGTCCCTGCACACGAATATTTTTGGCTCCACCGGTACGCGTGGTACGCGTAGTACGCGTACTTTTGAGTCGGTGCAGATTTTTTTATGATTCA
>CACXED010000143.1 GCA_902766575.1 uncultured Ruminococcus sp.
AAGGGCGCTACCGGGAAGGCATGGACCGCTTGGGACGACAAGAACCTCTACGTTTATGTAGAAGTTACCGACTCCAAGGTCACTGTTAAGGACCAGGTCACCAGCATCTGGCAGAACGACTCTGTTGAGGTTTACATCAACCTCGAGGGCAAGGATGGCAAGATCGCTGACATCAACGCTGGACAGATCACCTATGGTCCGAGCTTCACTAAGCTCGCAGGCGGCGGTAAGTATCAGGCTGCTCACCTCGAAGACATCCAGAAGGCTTTCACCTACACCGATACTGGTTACACTGTTGAGCTCGCTCTTCCGTGGGACAACTTCGACGCTAAGGAAGGCGCTACCCTTGGCTTCTCCATTGGTATTGATGACGACGCTGACGACAAGGCTGACACCCGTGAGTACCACACCTTTGACGGTGCAGGTCTCGGCTCTGCTTGGGAGAAGGCTGACGCTAACTGGGGTACTCTGACCCTCTCCTCCAAGAAGTATGAGGCTCCCAAGAAGGAGACCGCAGCTGAGACCGCTGATATGGGCATCATCGCAGCAGTCGCATCGCTCGCAGCTTCCGGAGCAGCTTACATCTCCCTCAAGAAGAGAAAGTAATTTCTGATTGAGAATTAAAAAACAGACCGGTTCGCCGGTCTGTTTTTTTGCGCTATTACACAAATGTATAAAATTAACCGTTGAATTTTTCACATAATTTTGGTACAATAATATCATGCCGTGAATTATCGGCAGGGAAGGAGACTGTTTTGAGTAAATTCAACGATATCAACCGCCGGGATCCGCTGCGTTCGCTTCAGCGGAAGATAGGCTGGTTTGCGATACCTAATCTTATGACTATAGTCATCGGCGGAATGGCGATAGTCTGGATCATGGATTTCGTCATCAGCGCGGCGAGCGGTCAGAGCATTCTCGGTATGCTGACCTTCAACCGGGCGCTTATCGCCTCAGGACAGGTCTGGAGAATACTGACTTTCCTGTTCGTTCCGCCGAGCACCGGGATCTTATTCGCGATCATCGCGCTCTATTTCTATTGGCTGATCGGAAGCTCGCTCGAGCGCGAGTGGGGCTCGTTCGGGTTCACGCTGTTCTATCTGCTCGGAGCGGTCGGAGCGATAATTTCGGGACTGATAACCGGCTACGCGACGAACAGCTATCTGAATATGTCGCTGTTTTTGGCGTTCGCGCTGCTGAATCCCGACTATACCGTGCTGGTGTTTTTCCTGATTCCGGTGAAGATGAAATGGCTCGCGCTGATCGACGGAATAGGACTGCTGCTGTCGTTCATAACCGAGAGCTGGTCGGGAAAGCTGGGGCTAGTTTTCGCGCTGATAAATCTGTTGATATTCTTCGCGCCGCAGCTCGTCGAGCGCATAAAGCAGCTCTGGCGTCGCTGGAAGTGGAAGCAGAACTTCAAATGAGACAAAAGATCAGTTATCAGATGTAATATTTTCTACAGACGGGAGAGCACAAACGCGCGCTCCCGTCTTGACATTAAAAATTAAGTCTGATATAATTATAGTAGAGAAAATCGAATACATTCGATTGCGCACTCACTAAAAAAAGATATTTGTTGGAAAGTTTTTGCGGAGGGGGTGCGTTGGAGGAGCTTTTTTCAAAAAGCTCCTCCAACGCAAGAAAATAATGAATCAATTCAAGCTGCATTCGCCGTATAAGCCGACCGGAGATCAGCCGGAGGCGATAGCGCGTCTGACCGCCGGGGTCGAGGCGGGAATGAGGGAGCAGACGCTGCTCGGCGTCACCGGCTCGGGAAAGACCTTTACGATGGCGAACATCATCGCGAACCTGAACCGCCCGACGCTGGTGCTCGCGCACAACAAGACGCTCGCGGCGCAGCTCTGCTCGGAGTTCCGCGAGTTCTTTCCCGAAAACGCGGTGGAGTTTTTCGTCTCCTACTACGACTACTATCAGCCCGAGGCTTATATCCCGGGAAAGGATATCTACATCGAGAAGGACAGCTCGATAAACGACGAGATTGATATGCTCCGTCACAGCGCGACGAGCGCGCTTTTTGAGCGGAGGGACGTTATCATCGTCTCGAGCGTGTCCTGCATTTACTCGCTCGGCGACCCGTCGGAGTATCAGTCGATGCTGATAGCCCTCCGTCCCGGAATGGTCATGGAGCGCGACGAGCTGACAAGACGGCTTGTCTCGCTGAGCTACGATCGGAACGACATCAATTTCGTCCGCGACAAGTTCAGAGTCCGCGGAGACGTAGTGGAGATCTTCCCGGCGTCCTCCGGCGACAAGGCGATAAGGGTCGAGTTCTTCGGCGACGAGATCGAGCGGCTCTCCGAGATAAACACCGTCACCGGCGAGCTGATACGGAATCTCAGCTACGTCTCGATCTTCCCAGCGACGCACTATGCGGTCTCGGACGACCGGCGCGAAGCGGCGCTGAAAGAGATCGAGGACGAGCTCGTCGAGCGTGTGGACTGGTTCCGCTCGCAGAATATGCTGCTCGAGGCTCAGCGCATCGAGGAACGCACGCGCTACGACCTCGAAATGCTCCGGGAGGTAGGCTATTGCTCGGGAATCGAGAACTACTCGCGGGTCATGTCGGGACGCGCGCCCGGCTCGACGCCTTATACGCTGCTCGACTACTTCCCGAAGGATTTCCTGCTGTTTGTGGACGAGTCGCACGTCACTCTGCCGCAGGTCAGGGGAATGAGCGGCGGAGACCGCGCGAGAAAGAGAAGCCTCGTCGATTTCGGCTTCAGACTGCCATCCGCCTACGACAACCGCCCGCTCTTTTTCGACGAGTTCGAGAAGAAGATAAATCAGGCGATCTTCGTCAGCGCGACTCCCGCCGACTACGAGCGTCAGCACTCGTCGCAGATAGTCGAACAGATCATCCGCCCGACCGGACTGCTCGACCCGGAGGTCGAGGTCAGACCCGTCAAGGGGCAGATAGACGATCTGATCGGCGAGATCAGAGCCCGCACCGAGCGCGGCGAGCGGGTTCTCATCACGACTCTGACCAAGAAGATGGCTGAGGATCTGACCGACTTCCTCGAGCTGAACCTGATCAAGGTCAAGTATATCCACCATAACGTCGAGACTATGGAGCGCAGCGAGATACTGCGCGACCTGCGGCTCGGAGTTTTCGACGTGCTCGTCGGAATCAATCTGCTGCGCGAGGGACTCGACATCCCCGAGGTCTCGCTCGTTGCGATACTCGACGCGGACAAGGAGGGCTTCCTGCGCTCCGAGACCTCGCTCATCCAGACGATAGGCCGTGCAGCCCGCAACTCCGAGGGCAAGGTCATAATGTACGCCGACACGATCACGCCCTCCATGCGCGCCGCAATCGACGAGACCAACCGCCGCCGGGCGCTTCAGCAGAGCTACAACACGGCTCACGGAATCACTCCGCAGACGATCAAAAAGAGCGTCCGCGACCTCATCGAAATCGGCAAAAAGGAGGCCGAGGCTTCGCCCGAGAACAAGCTCACCAAGCTGAAACGCGAGAACCGCAAGCTCTCGCCGGAGGAAAAGGAAAAGCTCATCGCAGAGCTGACCGACGAGATGAAAGCAGCTGCGAAAAAGTTAGAGTTCGAGCGCGCCGCGGCTCTGCGCGACCGCATAAAGGCTCTGCAGGGCTGAGCCGTCATGCACTTCGTCGACGCTAAGTCCATTCTGTCGTCGTCCTGTGGGATGAATGTCTACCGCGGCTGCACGCACGGCTGCATCTACTGCGACAGCCGCAGCCGGTGCTATCAGTTCACGCACCCCTTTGAGGATATCGAGGTCAAACAGAACGCGCCGGAGCTGCTCGACGCGGCGCTCGCGAAAAGACGCCGGGTCTGCATGATACAGACCGGAGCGATGAGCGATCCCTATATGCACTGCGAGACCTCGCTTCGGCTCACGAGACGCTGCCTCGAGGTCATAGACCGCCGGGGCTTCGGAGCGGCGGTGCTGACGAAATCCGACCGGGTTTTGGAGGATATCGACCTCCTTGCGAGGATAAACAAACGCGCCCGGGCGGTCTTGCAGATGACGCTGACGACCTTTGACGACAGGCTCTGCCGAATCGTCGAGCCGAAGGTCTGCCCGACCTCGAAAAGGCTTGAAACGCTCGGACGGTTCGCGCGTTCGGGTATCGACACGGCGGTCTGGATCACGCCGATCCTGCCGTTTATCAACGACACCGAGGAGAATTTGCTCGGACTGCTCGACGGCTGCCGTGCGGCGGGAGTAAAGGCGGTGCTTTTTCCGGGCGCGGGAGTCACGCTCCGCGACGGCGACAGAGATTATTTTTACGCCGCGCTCGACGATCATTTCCCGGAGCTCAGGGAAAGGTACGAAAAAACCTATGGGCTCGCCTACGAGGTCATGAGCCCCGACAGCGAGCGGCTCACCCGGCTTTTCGTCAGCGAGTGCAAACGGCTTGGGCTTGACGGATATACGGATTTCGGAAAATTCTTCGATTTTATCGCGAAAATGCCCGGCGACGCCGGAGAACAGCTCAGCTTCTTCTGAAAGAAAGGAATTTTTTAGCATGGCAAATCTCACACTGCGCGGAGTGCGCGTGCATAATCTCAAAAATATCGACCTCACGATACCGCGCGACAAGCTGGTCGTCTTTACCGGACTGTCCGGCTCGGGAAAGTCGTCGCTCGCCTTTGACACGATCTACGCCGAGGGACACCGGCGCTTTGTCGAGTCGCTGTCCTCCTACGCGAGAATGTTCTTAGGTCAGCTCGACAAGCCCGATTTAGACAGCATCGAGGGTCTTTCGCCCGCGATCTCGATCGACCAGAAAACCACCTCTAAGAATCCTCGCTCGACGGTCGGAACGGTCACCGAGATCTACGACTACCTGCGTCTGCTCTGGGCGAGGATAGGTATTCCGCACTGTCCGAAATGCGGCAGGGAGATAAGACGGCAGTCGACCGACCAGATAATCGACCGGATAATGCTCCTGCCGGACGGCACGCGCTTCATGGTGTTAGCTCCGATGGCGCGCGGCAAAAAGGGTATGCACGAGAAGATTTTCGAGGACGCTAAAAAGTCCGGCTTCGTGCGCGTCAGGGTAGACGGAGCGCTCTATGACCTCTCGGAGGATATCAAGCTCGACAAGAATATAAAGCACACGGTCGAGATAGTCGTCGACCGTCTCGTCAAGCGTCCCGATATGCGCTCGAGACTCGCGGACTCGGTCGAGACCGCGCTGAGACTCACCGACGGTGAGCTTGCCGTCTCGATAGTTCTGCGCGAGGGCGAGAGCTTTGACGGCGAGACCGAGCTTACCTTCTCCCAGAGCTACGCCTGCGAGGAGCACGGCATCTCGATCGGAGAGCTTTCGCCGCGTATGTTCTCGTTCAACAACCCGTTCGGAGCCTGCCCGAAGTGCGCCGGGCTCGGCGAGCTGAGGATAATCTCGGAGGACAAGGTTATCCCCGACCGCTCGCTGTCGCTCAGAGACGGCGCGATACAGGTCAACGGCTTCAAGTCGCTGGAGGAGGAGAGCTGGAACGGTCCGCTGTTCGCCGCAGTCGGCGAGAGATACGGCTTCACGCTCGACACGCCGATCGAGCAATACTCCGAAAAGGCGCTCAAGGTGCTGCTCTACGGCGCAGGGAACGAGAGCTTTAACGTCACGCGCTACTGGGAGGGCTCGGCTCACACCCAGAAAACCAAGTTCGAGGGCGTGATAAACATAATTCAGTCGCGTCTCGAGCAGAGCCAGAACGACTACTACGAGGACTTTATCGAGGACGTCCCCTGTCCCGAATGTCACGGCAGACGCTTGAACGAAAACTCGCTGGCGGTCACGGTCGGAGGACTGAACATCGACGAATTCTGCCGTATGTCGGTCGCAAAGGCGCTCGAGTTCGTGAACGACCTTAAGCTCACGCCCACCGAGGAGACTATCGCAAAGGAGATACTCAAGGAGGTCAGATCGCGGCTCGGATTCTTAAAGAACGTCGGACTTGACTATCTGACTCTCGCACGCAAGGCGGGAACGCTGTCGGGCGGAGAGGCGCAGCGGATAAGGCTCGCGACGCAGATCGGTTCGTCGCTGATGGGAGTTTTGTATATCCTCGACGAGCCGAGCATTGGACTTCATCAGCGCGACAACTCAAAGCTCATCGCGACGCTTAAGAATCTGCGCGACGCAGGAAACAGCCTTATCGTCGTCGAGCACGACGAGGAGACGATGGAGGCTTCCGACTATATCGTCGATATCGGCCCGGGAGCGGGCATTCACGGCGGTGAGGTCGTCGCCGCCGGAACTCCCGAGGAGATTAAAAACAATCCGAACTCTATAACCGGAGCTTACCTCTCGGGACGCGAGAAAATCGAAGTCCCGGCGATACGCCGCTCGGGCAACGGAAAGTTCCTGACGATACGCGGCGCGGCTCAGAACAATCTTAAGCATATCGACGTCTCGTTCCCGCTGGGGCTGTTCTGCTGCGTGACCGGAGTTTCGGGATCGGGAAAATCGTCGCTCGTGAACTCGATACTCTATCAGGTGCTTGCCCGGGAGCTGAACCGCGCGAGAACCTATCCCGGAAAGTACGACTCGATCGAGGGCATCGAGAACCTCGACAAGGTAATCGCCATCGACCAGAGCCCGATCGGACGCACTCCGCGCTCGAATCCCGCGACATACACCGGGCTGTTCACCGATATCCGCGAGCTGTTCGCGAAAACTCCCGACGCTAAGATGCGCGCATATACGTCGGGGCGGTTCAGCTTCAACGTCAAGGGCGGACGCTGCGAAGCCTGCGAGGGCGACGGCGTCAAGTGCATCGAGATGCACTTCCTGCCCGACGTCTACGTCACCTGCGACGTCTGCAAGGGCAAGCGCTACAATCACGACACCCTCGAGGTCAAGTACAAGGGCAAGAACATCTCGGACGTGCTCGAAATGACGGTCGAGGAGGGGCTTGAGTTCTTCGCGAACCTCCCGAGACTCGCAAAGAAGCTCCAGACGCTCTTTGACGTCGGGCTCGGCTATATCAAGATCGGGCAGTCGTCGACGACGCTTTCGGGCGGAGAGGCTCAGCGCGTCAAGCTCGCCACCGAGCTTTCAAAGCGTCCGACCGGAAAGACGGTCTACATCCTCGACGAGCCGACGACCGGACTGCATATGGCCGACGTAAAGAAGCTCATCGAGGTGCTGCAAAGGCTCGTCGACGCGGGGAACACGGTGATCGTTATCGAGCACAATCTCGACATGATCAAGACCGCCGACTATATCATCGACCTCGGTCCGGAGGGCGGAGACGGCGGAGGAGAGATCGTAGCCGCCGGAACTCCCGAGGAGGTCGCCGCCTGCGAGCGCTCCTATACCGGGCAGTATCTGAAAAAAATGCTCGAAAAAAAGTGAGCAAGTGAGCAAATGAAATTTCCGCGCCGGAGCTGTCCGCAGAGCTTTGGCGCTCATGAAAAACCGGGTGAGATGAACTCACCCGATTTTTTTATCTGAGCTTTGAATATACCGCGACGGCGACCGAATCCGGCGCGAGCTCGCTGACCGCGTCGGAGCACGAATCTACCGTCTCGAACGAGATGAGCTCTCTGCCCGGAGCTTCGAGCTTCGGCGTCAGCGCCTCGTCCGAGTCGTTCCAGAGCGTGACCGCGAGCCGTCCGTCCTCGAGTTCGTAGCTCTTGGCGAACAGCAGATCGTTGTCGTTGATTATCCCGCGCTCGTCGGCAAAGCGTCCGTAGGGGATCAGCTTTGAGTATTTTTTCCTCAGCGCCGAGACCCTGAACGCCCACTCGCGGCGCTCGGAGAATTTGTCGGCGAGTATGTCTATCTTATCCTGACGATAGCGGAGCTCCATCTCGAGCGGGAAATTGTAGACAAAGGCGTAGTTCACCGCGCGGCGGTCGATGAAGGGATTTGCGTTGCGGAGCGTGATTATCGCGTCGGGGAAGCAATAACGGAATACCTCGGGGCAGAGCGTCGTCTGGGTTGTGTCGTCGCCGACGTGGAATTTACGGTCTCCGCGTCCGCCGGGCATATTTCCGATGCCGTGAACCGCGTCTAAATGCGCGCTGTAGAGGTCGGTGATGTGCTCGCTCATGAAGATGAACTCGGGCGAGATCTCCTTTGCGCCGCGCTGCAGGCTCTCGACGAGCTTCGACTGACCTCCGGTCAGCGCGCGGGCGGGATTACCGCCGTCGTGAGGATGGCTCTCGTCAAAGCAGATGTAAGGCGGCATACCGCCGATCTGATCGTAGAGCGCTCCGTCCGCTCCGAGCGAGGCTATCCACTTCTCCCGCTCGCACATCAGCTCGCGCCACTCCGGGCAGGACGGGCAGGCGAGCGCGAACATCTTGCGCGAGTAGCGGTCGAGAAAATCACTCTTGTGGGACTTGGAGTAGAACTCGACGTAGTTCGAGCCCCAGATATTCTTCGACGCGACGTGCTTGCCCTCGCGGTTCCTGAAGTAGTCGCTCTCCACGTCGATCAGGTGTCCCTGATAGTAGAGCGTCACGTGACCGCCGTCAGCCTGTACGGCTTTTATGTTCTTTTTCAGTGTCTCCTCGCCGCCCATCGAGTCGGAGACCTCGAGATCGGGGTAGTTGTTGTCGTGTCCGGTGTCGTACCAGCCGAACAGTCCGAGCGTGTCGCAGCCGTGAGCCTTTGCCAACTCCCAGAGCTGTGGCAGCGTCGTGTAGTCCCACATCTCATAGCCGAACTGCTGCTTGTTGATGACGAGGAAATAGCCGGTCATCTCGCGTACCCAGTCGGGCTTTCTGTGCGCCGGGCGATGCTTCTGCATAAACGCGGCGTAATCCTCGGCTCCGTGATGCCAGTCGCCGCGATAGAGCCTGAGCTTTATCGGCGCGGTTTTCATGGTTCCCTCGGCAAGGCAGAGATTCTTGTCGACGACGAGAGTGATCGCTCCGGGGTTTTCGGGATCGCCGACGACCTTGAGCTCCGCGGCGATGAAATCCGGGTCGTTTATCGAGACGCAGAGCGAGCTCGAACGGTCGAGCAGCGCCATAAAACCCATTATCGCAGTTCCGGGATAGGACATCCTCATGCAGTTCGAGCCGTTCTCGCGGTGAGTCCACTGTCTTGTGAGCCGTTCTCCGATGTTGTGATAGATCCGTCCGGGCTGCTCGGGCCAGTAGAGCGACGGCTTGCCGTCTCCGAGCGACTTGATAATGCCTACCCGCGGGTACTCAAAGTCGAGCACGCGCATACCGGCGCGGTCGTCGAGCTCGGCTGTGAAGATGATATCCTCGCCGTCGAGCGTGACGTTCAGCGTCAGTCCGAAGTCGACGTAAAGCCCGTCGTCGCGTCCGCAGTCGAGCTTGAGCCTGTCGGTATGGAACGAGACCGTATCGCCGTTCTGAGACGCGGTGAGCGTCTGATCGTGACCGAACGCTAAGTTCTCCTTGCAGCGGTCGTCTGCGAGATTCAGAAAGAATCCGTCCTCTGCCGGGGAGTCGATGATATTGACTCCGGTCTTTTTGTCGGTGAGCGAGATTATCCGCGCCGAGCCGTCGAGCTCCACGTGCAGCCTTGAGTTTTCGAGAAGCATATAGCTTACCTCCGCTTTTGAATTACGAGAACATTATAATACAATCCGCGCCGGTTGTCAATAAAAGGTTCAAATAGTACCGAAATTTGCAAGTTTTGTATCTGTCGCTTGACCTTTCGCGGGATAAATGCTATAATATAAGAAAAACACGTAGAACCGGAGGGATCGCCATGGCTGATCAGCCGCTGAAATTTTCAATATCCGATTTTACCGGAAAAAATATCTCGGTCAGACGCAAGACCGTTGAGAATGATTACCGTCTGCACTGGCACCGCTGCTGCGAGATAGAGCTTGTGGTCGGAGGACGCGGCTC
>CACXED010000144.1 GCA_902766575.1 uncultured Ruminococcus sp.
CCAGTCCTTCATCTTGTACTGCACGCCCTTGGTACCCAGGCCCTTCTCCTCAAGCCAGTCGATCATGGCCTGAATGGAATCCTTTTTGTTGTCATAGGCATTCAGGAATTCGGAATTGATCATTTTCCCGTCGCCGGTATAGGCTTCTTTGGAAATGTCTCCGCCCTCGATGACCTGGATGATGTCCACGCCGAACTTCTTCGCAAAATCATAGTCTCTCTGGTCGTGAGCCGGGACAGCCATGATCGCGCCGGTTCCGTAGCCCATCATGACGTAGTCCGAGATGTAAATCGGTATCTCCTTGCCGTTGACCGGATTGATGGCCCTGATTCCCTCGATGCAGACGCCGGTCTTGTCCTTGACGAGCTGAGTGCGCTCGAACTCGGTCTTTTTCGCGCACTCGTCCTTGTAGGCGTCGAGCGCGGAGATGTTGGAAATCGACTCGCGGTACTTCTCGATGACCGGATGCTCGGGAGCGATGACCATGAAGGTCACGCCGAACATCGTGTCGGGACGGGTAGTGTAGATGCGGAGCTTTTCGTCAAGCTCCTTTCCGTCCGAGCCGACGAGCGTGAAGTTGACAAACGCGCCCTCCGAGCGGCCTATCCAGTTCTCCTGCTGGAGCTTTATGTTCGGGAGGTAATCGACCTTATCGAGCCCCTCGAGGAGCTTGTCGGCATACTCGGTAATGCGCAGATACCAGACGTCCTTCGACTTCTGGATAATGTCGCTGTGGCAGATATCGCACTTGCCGCCCTGAGAGTCCTCGTTGGAGAGGACGACCTTGCAGGACGGGCAGTAGTTGACGAGCGTCTTTGCGCGGAAAACAAGTCCGGCGTCGAACATCTTGCGGAAAATCCACTGAGTCCACTTGTAGTAGCCCTCCTCGGTGGTGTCGACGACTCTCGACCAGTCGAAAGAGAAGCCGACGCGCTTTAACTGGGAGGTGAACCTGGCGATATTGGTATCCGTTACCTTGCGGGGATGGATGCCGGTCTTTATCGCGTAGTTCTCTGTCGGGAGGCCGTAGGCGTCAAAGCCGATCGGAAAGAGCACGTTATAGCCCTGCATACGGCGCTTTCTCGAGACGACCTCAAGTCCGGAGTAGGCCTTGATGTGACCGACGTGCATACCCGCGCCGGAGGGATAGGGGAACTCGACGAGTCCATAGAATTTGGGCTTTGAGTGATCCTCCGAGGCTTTGAAAATGCCTGCCTCGTCCCATTTGTCCTGCCATTTTTTTTCGGCGGTTCTGAAATCATACTTCATATTGTTCAAATCCTTTACGATCAAATTTTATCTGTCATTAAATTTTTCTGTCTCAGTTCCTGAGAAGCAGGTCGCTGATATCCACAGCCTCGGCGTCGCTCCAGAGCTTTTCGAGCTTGAAGAAATCGCGGTTGTCGCGGCTCATGATGTGAACCATCACCGAGCCGAAATCGAGCACTATCCATTGTCCCTCGCTATATCCGTCGATCCTCAGAGGAGCGACGCCGCGTAGGGAGAGCTTGTACTCCGCCTCGCCCGCCAAAGCCTTGATGTTGGTGTTGGACGTACCGCCGCAGATGATGAAATAATCCGCGATGACAGTCTGATCCGCCACGCGCAGGAGCTTTATGTCGCGCGCCTTTTTGAGGTCGAGCACGCGGACGAGCTCTCGCGCAAGCTCGATCGGCTCGGCGTTTTCGAGAGATGGGAGCATTTCGGGAGTATTGCTGTCCATATATATTTTCCTTTCTATAATATTCGGATCACTTGAGCTGGATGTTCAGCTCTCCGTCGTCTATCTGCTCGCCGTTTTTGATATCGGGTCTGACCTCAACCGCGGCGTCGTCGGGAGACGCGAGGTAGATCCGGCAGAACGCCTTTGAGTCCTCGTCGGTGAACGCCTGAGTCTTATCAAAGATGGCGTCGGTGATCGGGTCGCTGTAGACGTTGAAGTAGGTGTTGATCATATCGAGGGTCGCCGCGCGGTTCATGCAGTAGTACCACGCGCCGGTCTCGGTCTGGAGCGCCGAGCCGTGCAGAGTCATCATCGAGATCTTCTCCATATCGACGCCGAGGAGCTTTTTCGCGTAGATAACTATATCGGCAAGCGGCACGTCGGTGGTGACATATTTGAACACCTGCTCGGCGAGCTTGGGTATCGTCGAGACGGTCATGCTCGACTTGAGCTGCTTGAACAGCGCGGTCAGAAAGAGCTTCTGCGCGTCGATGCGTCCGATATCCGCCTGAACGTAGCCGTCCCTGAAGCGGACGAACATCTCCGCCTTTTTGCCGTCGAGGATCTGAGTCCCCGCTTTCAGGTGTATATAGAGATCCTGATCGGGATCCTCGTAGTCCATATCGTAGGGGACGTCCATCTTGACTCCGCCGATTGCGTCGACGATCCCTCTGAAGCCCTCGAGATTCACGTGCGCGTAGCCGTCGATCTGGATGCAGAGGCTCTTTTCAAGCAGCTCGCACATTCCCGCCATTCCCGCTTTCAGGAGCTCCTCCTGCGAGAGCGACGGATTTTTCGAATACGCGGCGGAGCGCATGGTCTTCATCGCGGTGTTGATCCTGCCGCGCACCTGATCGATCTCGATGTAAGTGTCGCGCGGGAGCTGCATGACCGAGAGGCTTCCCTCGCGCATATTGAAGTTGACGAGCATTATGACGTCGGTGTTCCACGACGCTGCGTCACGCCAGACCACGAGGAAGTTGACTACCTCCGTGTCGCGGGTAAAGGAGCCTGACGGCGCAGAGGGCTCGGTGTCGGTCGAGACCGGCAGAGTAGTGTCGGGCGGATCTATCGTGTCGGGAGGCTCGGTGTCGGTCTGAAAGGGTACGTCGGTGTCGACCGAGGGCTTGTGCAGCTTCAGGAACGCCGCTCCTCCTACAATCGCCGCAAGCAGCACTATCACAAGCACGGCGAGCACTATTTTGTATACCGGTATGCGCCGCTTGGCGGGACGGCGCTTTTGGAGATTATTGTTGTTTTTCAAATTCTTTTTCCTCTATCAGAAAATTGCGCGCCTCGACGGTGTCACGATGGATAGGCGTTCCATCGTCGATAAGCCCGCGGATCGTCATATCAAAGGATAAAATCAGGGTGTCGCGTAAAACATTATTCCTTTCGTCCTCACCGTGAGCCGCCGAGATCCCGTCCCAGAAGAATTTTCTGAGCTTCACGCAGTCGTCGAAGGTTCGTGTATCCTCGATGTAGTCGGCGAGGTAGAGCAGCTTTTCGGCGATGCTCATATCCGCCTGACCGGTGGTGTGGTATAGAACGGCGCTGTAGACCGTCTCGGTGAAGAACTCGGGGAATTTCCGGCGGATGACCTCGCAGGCGGTCTGAGCGTGGAAGGTCTTGGGCATGAGCCGGTCGCCCGACGTGTACTGTATGCCGTATTTGTCGCAGAGCTCAAGCTGCTCGTCAAGCGGGAGCGGCTTTGTTATATCGTGCAGCAGAGCCGCCGCGCGAAGCTCGAACTCAAGCTCAGGGGCGTATAGCTCCGCGAGCTTTGTTATCTCGCGCTCCACGCCATAGGTGTGGCTGAGCCGCTTTCCGCCGATGTAGTCCTTGATCGACTCGCGGAGCTTTGCGAGCTGTTTTTCCTGTGCTTCGGTTATCATAGCTGTAACCATTCCTTTCGCAAAATTATCTCTCCCGGCCAAAAATTCAGACCGAGTACAGATGATTTTCTCTTATATATTCCATAACGCTCTCGGGGATAAGACCGTCTGTCGGTTCTCCCGAGCGGAGCAGCTCCCGAAGCCGCGTCGAGGATATCTCGAGCGCAGGCTCGTCTATCATGTGTATTCTCGCCCCGAAGCGCGTTTTGTATTCGTCAGTCTTTTCCGATATCAGCCCGTCCGACGCTCTATCCGACTCGCGCCGCTTGAGCACGATGTCCGCGAGCCTAAAGATATCGGGCGCTCTGTACCATTCGTCAAGGGTCAGGAACATATCCGTCCCGACGAGCATATAGAGCTCGTTTCCCGGCGCGAAATGCTCGAGAGTGTAGACCGTGTAGCTCTTGCCCTCGCGCTTTATCTCAAAGTCCGAGACCTCGATTTTCGGGTCGGAATCCGAAAAGGCAATCCGAGCCATCTCGAGCCGATCCCCGGCAGTCGCTCCGGCGACCTCGGCCTTATGCGGCGGCAGAGCAGTAGGTATCACGCAGAGCCGGTCGAGCTCAAACCGGTCGAGAAACTCTCCTGCCGCCGTGATGTGTCCCATGTGTATCGGCGAGAAGGTCCCGCCGTAGATTCCGAGCTTCATTTCAGCGCTTTCAGGTCTATCTTCTTGTGGTCGACCGACTCGCGGTAGAGCACGAAGCGCGTGCCGATGACCTGAACCACGTCGGCTCCGACGCGCTCTGCGATCTCGGCGGCGGCTTCCTTTGCGCTGTACTCGGAGTTGTCGAGGACGCGGAGCTTGATTAGCTCGCGGGCCTCGAGCGCGTTTCCGATCTGTTCGCACATATTGTCGGTGACGCCGCCCTTGCCGACCTGAAAGATCGTCTCGAGCGACGAAGCCATCGCGCGCAGCGAGGCGCGCTGTTTGCTTGTAAGCATAAATTTTTCTCCTTTTGAGGAAGATTACCGGAAATCCTCGGATACCAGCCAGTCCTTTGCGCGGTCGAAATCGTTGATGAAGGCAAAGGCGAAGTCGCTCTTTCCGGAAAGCGCGCTCCGGAGCAGTTTCTCGATCTGACGGTTGGTTCCGATAAAGCAGACGCGGGTGAATTTCTTTTTCCCGCCGCAGAGCAGTCCGGCGATCCTGTCCGCAAGCTCCTGTGTGACGACAGTCTCGTCGAGGACGAATCCGATCTGCGACGGCTTTGAGAGCGAAAGGAACTCGCCGCTGTCGGCTTCTAACTTTGAGAGCGCAAGCTCTGTATACTGATAAATGCCGTCGAGATGCTCAAACCATATCTCGCCTCCGGCATACGGGAGCGAGAAGGATTTTTTCCTGTACCCCGGCAGCTTCTCGGGCGAGTCGGCCGCGCAAAAGCGGCTCTGATCGTCCCGGGAAAAGAGCTCAGACAGCTTCATTCGGCTTCTCCGCGCCCGAGCCGTACCATTCGAGCAGGGCTTTCAGATTCTCCCTTTTGACGCGGCTGCCGCCGCTTTGCATAAGCTCGAGCATATCGTTCTCGTCGGGAGTGCGGTCGGTCTTGGCGGCTAAATTCTTACCGACCGTCATCGACATCAGCTTCATCATCAGCCAATATACGCCCCTTAGCTTCCCGAGCGAAAATCCGCCCTGAGCCGTGAATACCGGCAGGCTCTCGGGGATATTGTTTGCCTTTCGGAGCTCCGATATCTGCGAGCCGGTCTTGCCCATTCCAACGCCGCAGACGGCAGAGACCCTGAACAGCTTTGCGGCTTTCGGATAGCCCTTGACCGTCCCCGCCATGATCCAGCCGAGATATATTATCTCCGAGCCGGGTTCAAGGCGCTTTCCGGCGTCCGCGAGCGAATAAACCGGGAGTCGAGTCTCCTCGCCGAGCAGCTTTGCGTATTCCTCGGTGTATCCGGTGTTTGACGTGTAAACTATCGCTCTTAACATGATTTTAATCTCCGATCCCATGCGCCCTGAGCTTCGCGGCGAACTCGCGCATAGCTCTGCCGCGATGGCTGACCGAATTCTTTTCGTCGGGAGTCAGCTCGGCGAAGGTCTTTCCCAGCGGCTCATACCAGAACAGCGGGTCGTAGCCGAAGCCGTCCTGCCCTCTCGGAGACTCGAGTATTCTGCCCTCGCAGACGCCCTCGGCCTGTATCTCGTCCCCATCCGGGAAAATGCAGGTGACGACCGTTCTGAACCGGGCGGTGCGCTTCTCGTCCGGAACTCCGGCGAGCGCGGCGAGGAGCTTTTTATTGTTCTTCTCGTCGGTCGCGCCCTCGCCCGAGTAGCGCGCCGAGTAAACTCCCGGCTCTCCGCCCAGAGCGTCGACCTCGAGCCCCGAATCGTCGGCGACGCCTATATAGCCGAGCCGCGCCGGAACGCTCGCCTTAATGCGGGAATTTTCGGCAAAGGTAGCGCCGTCCTCGACAATCTCGTCGTGAAAGCCGATGTCGTCAAGCGACAGCACAGTTATATCAGACGAGATTTCCGACAAAAAAGTTTCAAGCTCCTTTATTTTTTTTCGATTTCGCGATGCAAGTACGAGCTTCATTCCGATTCTCCCTTATCCGTCTCAAAGAGCGCGTCGACAAAATCCTTTGCAACGAACTCCTGCATATCGTCGTATTTCTCGCCGACGCCGATGAACTTGACCGGAATGTCGAGCTCCTTCTTGATCGAGAAGACGATGCCGCCCTTTGCGGTTCCGTCTAACTTTGTGAGTATCAGTCCGGTGATGTTCGCGGCGTGCTTGAACTCCTTGGCCTGCGAGACGGCGTTCTGACCGGTCGTAGCGTCGAGTACGAGCAGAGTCTCGCGCGCGGCTCCGGGAATCTCGCGGTCGATGACGCGGTTGATCTTGGCAAGCTCGTCCATCAGGTTCTTCTTGTTGTGGAGACGTCCGGCGGTGTCGATGATCAGCACGTCTGCGCCGCGCTTTTTGGCGGCGCTGACCGCGTCGAAAACGACAGCGGCGGGATCCGAGCCCTCGCTGTGCTTGATGAGCTCGACTCCGACCCGGTCAGCCCAGATCTGGAGCTGATCGATCGCGGCGGCTCTGAAGGTATCGGCGGCCGCGAGCATGACCTGCTTGCCCTGCTCCTTGAGCCGGTGCGCGATCTTTGCGATCGAGGTCGTCTTTCCGACGCCGTTGACTCCGATGACGAGTATCACCGACGGCGTGGTCGAGAGGTTGAGCGGCTCTCCCTCGCCTATCATTCCGACGAGTATGTCGCGGAGCGCGAGACGGCAGGCCTCCGGATCGGTGATCCGCTCGTCCTTTATGCGTTCGCGGAGCTGTGCGATTATCTCCTCGGAGGAGTTCACTCCGACGTCCGCCATGATGAGCAGCTCCTCAAGCTCCTCGAGCATATCCTCGTCAACTCTGACGAAGCTCTTGAAAAGGTTGTCGACCTGCTTGAAAATGGCGTTCTTGGTCTTGGTGAGCCCCGCCTTGAGCTTTTCAAAAAATCCCATTCTGATTCTCCAATAAATTTAGTTTTTCAAAGTTTTATCGTGCTCGGACTCCAGATTCCTCTCCGCCTCGTCCATGTCGAGCGCGAGCACCTTTGATATTCCGCGCTCCTGCATCGTCACGCCGTATATACGGTCGGCGATCTCCATCGTACCGCGGCGGTGAGTGATGATTATGAACTGCGTTTTGTCCGAATAGCGCTTTACATAGTCGGCAAAGCGGAACACGTTCGACTCGTCGAGCGCCGCCTCTATCTCGTCGAAGATACAGAACGGCGTCGGATTGACTCTCAGTATCGCGAAGATCAGCGCTATCGCCACGAACGCCTGCTCGCCGCCCGACAGAAGCGTCAGGCTCTTGATTATCTTCCCGGGCGGAGCGACCCTGATCTCTATGCCCGAATCGAGCACGTTCTCCGGGTCGGTCAGCGAGAGCTCGCAGCTTCCTCCGCCGAAAAGCTCGGCAAAGACTACTCTGAAATTCCGGTCGATCTCGGCAAACGCCGCTGAGAAGGTCTCGCGCATCTCCGCTTCCAGCTTGCAGATTATCTCGAGCAGATTTGTCTTTGACTGCTTGAGATCGTCTATCTGCGCGGTCATGAAATCGTATCGCTTCTTGACCTCGGCGTACTCGTCAATAGCCGAGAGATTGACGCTGCCGAGCGATTTCAGCTTCGCGCGGTACTCGTTCTGCTCGGCGATGACGGCTGAGCGGTTCTCGGCGGTGACTGCCGGATAGCCGCACTCGGCGGCGGTCGTGTAGGTCAGCTCGTAGTCCTCCCAGAGCCGCGAGGTCAGCTTGTCGCAGCCCGAGACGAGCTCGTTTTTCCTCGACTCGGCGACCGTGAGCGCTCTGAACGACAGCTCCTTTTTCGCGGTCCTGTCGCGCACCTCCGAGCGGAGCAGATTTATTTTCTGATCGTATTCGAGATTTTTCGCCGAGAGCTCTGAGCGCTCCTTTGAAAGCGCCTCCGTCCTGACTCCGAGCTCCGAAAGCTCGGCGCGCATTTTTTCAAGCTCGGTCAGAGCGTCGGAGTTGGCGATTTCAAGCGACTCGCGCTCCGACTCGTTGTCCGCGGCGGAGCTTTGGTTCTCATCCGCCTGAGACTTCAGCTCGTCGAGCTTTGACTCGCAGCTCTCGATGTCCTTGGCGGTCTCGGCGCGGCTTATGAGCAGCTCTCCGCGCAGCTTTTCGAGCCGTTCGGCTTCGATATCGAGCTCTCCGAGCTCTGACGCTCCCTTATCTCTCGACTCGGAAATGAGCCTGTTCGCGGCTGAGAGCTCCTCCGCTTCGCGGCTGAGCCTTGCGATGCCCTCGGCGCGCTCGTCAAAGCCGCTTTTCAGCCGTTCGAGATCGCGCTTCAGCGACTCGATCATATTCCGCTCTCCGGCGAGCTGGCTCTTTATGACCTCGAGCTGGGTGTTCTCCGCGCCCGACAGCGACGCGAGCATCGAGCTCTGCGCCGAGAGGTCGCTTATCGCGCGGTTCTTTTCGGATATTCTCCGGTCGCAGTCGTTCTGAGCGCGCTTGTTGTCCTCAAGCTGCTTTGACAGCGCCGCGACGTCGTTTTTGAGCTTTTCGGTCTCGCTCTTTCTTGTGAGCATACCCGAGTCGCGCTTTGCCGAGCCGCCGGTGAAGGAGCCTCCGGCGTTGATGACCTGACCGTCGAGCGTGACTATTCTCGTTTTGTAGCCGGTGGCCTTTGCCATGACCGAGGCGTTGTCGATGTTGTCGAAGATCAGCGTCGACGCGAGCAGATTCCGGATTATTCCCGAGAAGCGCTCGTCGTATTTGACTGTGCTGTCGGCGGTTCCGAGATAACCGGCGTATTTCCGGCACTCGGAGTCGGGTATCGGGCTGTAGCGCGGCTTCATCGAGCTGATCGGATAGAAGGTCGCGCGTCCGGCGTTCTTTTTCTTGAGGTGAGCGATAGCGGCTTTAGCCGCCTGCTCGTCGTCGACGACGATGTTCTGTATGTTCGCGCCGAGCGCCGTCTCGACCGCCAGCACATATCGCGCGCCGACGTCGATCAGTCTCGACACCGGGCCCCAGATCCTGCCGCCGTTCTCCTGCGACGACAGCGGACGCGTGCCCTCGATCCTGCCGGCCTCGTACTCGCTCATGACAAAGCGGACGCTCTGCGAATAGCCCTCGAAAAGCTCCTCCATGCGCCTGATTGCGTCGATGCGGTGCTTTTTCGCGGTGTAGTCGAGATAGACGGTATTCGCGCTGTCGATGAGCTCCTGCTTTTCCTTTCTGACCGCTTCAAGCCCGGCGGAGAGCTCTGCCGACCTTGCCTTTATCTCGTCGGCTCGGGCGGCGTAGCCGGCGACCGCCTTTTCAGCCTTTTCGGCGCGGTCGGAGAGCAGAGCCGAGCTCTCGTTGTACTTCTTTATCTCCGACTCGAGCGAAGCGGACTTTTCTCCGTCGTTCTTTTCGGTCGTGTCGAGCACCGAAAGTCGGATCTTCAGCTCCACGAGCCGTTCCTCGCCCTTTTTCTGCTCGGCGAGCTCGTCGTCGAGCCGCTTTGTGAGCGCGGCGCGTTTTTCCTTTGCCGCATTAAGCTCCGACTCGACCGACGCAAGCCTTTCGGCGGTTTCCTTTGAGCGTCCGAGCGCGGCGTCCCGGCTGTCCGAGGCCTCGCCGAGCCGCTTTTCAAGCTCCCCGGCGCGCTGTGCGAATTTTTCCCGCTTCAGCTCAGAAGCGGCGATCAGCTCCTTCCGGTGAGCGACGTCGTTCTCGGTGAGCTTTATCCGGCTGTCGAGCTGATGTATCCTGTCGCCGATCCTGTCGAGCTCGCTCTGGAGCTGCTCGTACTTGTATTTTGACTCCTGCGACGCCTCGTATAGCCGCTCGCTGCGGTTCTCAAGCTCGGCAAGCGCGTCGCTGACGATATCAAACTCGTTTTTCGCGAGGGTCAGCGTATCCTGCGCGGCTTTCAGGTCGGCGGTGAGCTTTTCCATATCGCAGAGCCAGAGCGAGACGTCGCAGCGCTTTTTGATCTCGTAGTATTCGAGATATTTCCTGGCGCGTCCGGCTTCGCGTTCGAGCGGTATCACTCTGCCCTCAAGCTCGGACATGATGTCCTCAAGCCGGACGAGATTTTCGTCGACCGTCTCGAGCTTTCCCTCGGCTTCTTCCTTTTTGTAGCGGTATTTTGAGATCCCCGCGGCTTCGTCGAAGATCGAGCGCCGCTCCTCGCTTTTCTGCGAGATTATCTCGGCTATCCTGCCCTGACCGATGATCGAGTAGCCGTCGCGGCCGACTCCGGTGTTCATAAACAGCTCGTGGATATCGCGCAGCCTGACCGGACGGCGGTTGATGAAATACTCGCTGTCGCCGCGTCTGAGATAGCGTCGCGTGACCGTGACCTCGTCGTAGTCGAGGTCGATCTGCCGGTCGGAGTTATCGAACGTGACCGAGACCTCGGCGAAATTCATCTGCTTTCGGTCGTCGGTGCCGCCGAAGATGACGTCCTCCATCTTGGTGCCGCGGATATTCTTTGACGATATCTCGCCGAGCACCCAGCGCATCGCGTCCGAGATGTTCGACTTGCCGCTTCCGTTAGGGCCGACGATCACGGTAGCTCCGACGGCGGCGCTTTCGCTGCCGGTAAAGTTGAGCACCGTGCGGTCGGGAAAGGACTTGAACCCGAACAGCTCCAATGATTTCAAATACATACTATCCTCTCCCTTCCGTAAAATTTAAGGCAATACCGCATAATTCTAAGTGCGCAGATGCGCAGCAGATTTTTCGTCAGACGATACAAAAATTCGCAGGCAGGGTACCG
>CACXED010000145.1 GCA_902766575.1 uncultured Ruminococcus sp.
GAACGGATGGAGTACGCCTCGGACAATCTGATGTTCGAAGCGGCGGCTAAGTACCGCGACCGGATCGAAGCGCTCTCAAAGCTCTGGCAGAAACAGAAGGTCGTCGGCCCGCCCGATATGGACGCCGACGTGATAGCGCTCTACAGCGACGAGATATGCTCCTGCATCTCGGTATTCTATATCCGCGGCGGAGGTATCACCGACACCGACAACTTCAACTTCCCCGCCGAGCAGATCATCGACGAGGAGGCGCTGACCGGCTTTTTAGGCGAGCTCTACACGATACGCGAGTATGTCCCCCGCGAGATACTGCTCGACTTCACGCTGTCTGACGAGGATATCGAAGCGCTCTCCGGGCATATCGAGTCGAAATCCGGCTCGCGTCCCGAAATCAGGACGCCCGAGCGCGGCGACAAGCGGCATCTCTGCGAGATGGTTCGCGACAACGCAAAGCAGCAGGCGCTCCTCTACAAGGCTCAGACCGAAAAGGACAGCAAGGTGCTTGTCCGGCTCGCTCAGCTCCTGAAGTTAGAGGTCGTTCCCGACCGCATCGAGGCTTACGATATCTCGAACTTCGGAAAGGACAACATCACCGCCGGAATGATCGTCGCCGAGAACGGCAAACTAAAGAAAGCCGACTACCGTACCTTCAAGATAAAGACGACCGACGGCGTCGACGATTACGGCGCAATGCGCGAAGCGCTGTCAAGACGGCTGTCCCACCTGACCGACGAGTCCTTCGGAGCCGCGCCCGACCTGATACTCCTCGACGGAGGGCGCGGACACGTCTCGGTCATAAGGGAGCTGATGGCTGAGCTAGGCTGCGAGATACCGGTGTTCGGCATGGTCAAGGACGACTTTCACAAGACCCGCGCGCTCACCGACGACACGAGCGAGGTGAACATCGCCCGCGATCAGGCGGTCTTCCAGTTTGTCTACAAGCTGCAGGAGGAGGTTCACCGCTACACGATTACCCGTATGCAGAACGCGAAGTCAAAGTCGCTGAAGCGCTCCTCTCTCGAGGAGATCGACGGCATCGGACCGGCTAAGGCAAAGGCGCTGCTGTCGCATTTCAGAAGTCTCGCGGCGATAAAGAGCGCCGACCGCGATTCGCTCATGAGCGTTCCGGGCATCACGTCCGCCAACGCAGACGCGATTCTGGAAGCGTTCGAAAAGGATAAAGCGCCTCCGAAAGAGAATGATGAATGATAAATGATGAATGATGAATGATGAAATCAATGAAAGGAATTGACACATAAATGAGAATTATAACCGGAACTGCGCGCGGCGCAAGGCTCGCCACTCTCGAAGGCGAGGCTACCAGACCTACCGCCGAGCGCGTCAAGGAAGCTATATTCAGCATGATACAGTTCGACCTTTTAGACACAGCCGTGCTCGACCTTTTCGCCGGGAGCGGTCAGATGGGGCTTGAAGCTCTCAGCCGCGGAGCCGAAAAAGCTCACCTCATCGACAGGTCGCCCGAGGCGGTGGAAATCATCCGGCGCAACGCCGACAAGACCCGGCTCGCCGAAAAGTGCAGCATCTTCTGCACCGACGCGATAGACTATCTCAAGCGCTCCAAGGGACGCTGCAAATTCGACTATATCTTCGTCGATCCGCCCTACGGAAGCGGGCTTGTGCAGGAGACGCTCAAGCTTCTGCCCGACAGCGGCATACTGAACGACGGCGCGTGGATATTCGTCGAGGACGAGACCGACGATATCTTCAAGGGCGACGAGGAGCTCGCCGGACGCTACAATATCGTAAAGCAGAACCGCTACGGACGTGTCCACATCACCGTCCTGACCCTCAAATGAGCCGCGAACGCATAACCCGCGCCCTGCTGCCCGGGAGCTTTGACCCGCCGACGCTCGGGCATTACGACCTCGCCAAAAGAGCCGCTAAAATATTCGACGAGGTCTGGGTCGTAGCCTTTGTAAACGGCTCAAAGCGCGGCAGATTCACGCCCGAGCAGCGGCTCGAAATGCTCAAAGCCGCCTTTGACGGCGAGCCGGATATCCACGTCGGACTTTCGGAGGGACTGCTCGCCGACTACGCCGCCGAGCACTCGATAACCGCGCTTGTCAAGGGCGCGCGCGGAGCCGTCGACTTCGATTACGAGCTGTCTCTGTCGCTCATAAACCGCTCCCTCGAGCCGGAGCTCGACACGGTGATTCTTCCGACCCGCGCGGAGCTCATGCACGTAAGCTCCACTATGGTCGGCGAGATGATAAAGTACGGCAAGCCGATCTCGCATCTCGTCCCGAAAGGCGTGGAAAAACTGGTCACAAAGTTCACTCAGAGTTCATAAATACAAAACAAAATCCTCTAATTCTCCGCTGTTATATCGGTTTTTGTACTATTTTGCCATAAAGCCTTATAATAGCGGAGAAAAAATTTGCGCAACCGTAAAAAAATTCTCAGAAAAACTCTTGAATTGATTTCGATTGTGCGCTATAATAATGTATAATCTGATAGCGGAGGGTTGAGTGCTCCTATGAGAAAAATTGATCCGGAAGCCGAGAAAATTCTCGCCGAACGGTTCGGCAGGGACACCGTGATCGCGCTGGCTACCATCGAAAACGGCGCGCCCTCGGTCAGATATGTCAACGCCTGCTACGAAAACGGCGCGTTTTATATCATCACCTACGCGCGCTCGGGA
>CACXED010000146.1 GCA_902766575.1 uncultured Ruminococcus sp.
AATAAGGCGCGCGCTCGGAGAATTTATCGCGGAGCGCCGCGTTCCAAAGGCGGTTTATGTGCGCGGAGCCGGACTTTTCGCGCTCGGAGCGGATATCGCCGAGGCGCTTGAAAACGGGTATCTTTTCACCGGAGTATCGGCTCCGGAAAGGCCTGCCGAAAAAAAGCCCTCGGGACGCGCGGCCGGAAAGATCGCGATAGTCACCGGAGCGGCTCAGGGCTTCGGACGCGGAATCGCCGAGGGGCTCGCCGGAGAGGGAGCCTATGTGATCGCCGCCGACCGCAATTCGGAAAAAGCCAAAGAGGTCTCGCTTGAGCTGAACAGGCGGTACGGCGCCTGCCGCTCTCTCGCCGTCGGAGCCGACGTTGCGGACGAGGAGAGCGTGAAAGGCATGATAAGCTCGGCACTGCTCGCATACGGCGGGCTTGACCTTTTTGTGAGCTGCGCCGGGATAGTCAGAGCCGGCGGGCTCGACGAGCTTTCGACCGGGGACTTTGACGAGATCACCCGCGTCAATTACCGCGGCTACTATCTCTGCGCGAAATATGCAAGCGAGGTCATGAAGCTCGAAAACCGGGTCTCGCCCGGCTATATGACCGACATCATCGAGATAAACTCAAAGTCCGGGCTCGACGGGAGCAAGAAAAATTTCGCCTACGCCGGGAGCAAGTTCGGCGGCATAGGGCTTACCCAGAGCTTCGCGCTCGAGCTCTGCGGATACGGGATCAAGGTCAACGCCGTCTGCCCGGGAAACTACCTCGACGGCCCGCTCTGGAGCGATCCCGAGCGCGGACTTTTCGTCCAGTACCTCAGAGCCGGAAAGGTTCCGGGCGCAAAAACTATCGCCGACGTCAGACGCTATTACGAGTCAAAGGTCCCGCTCGGGCGCGGCTGTCAGCCAAAGGACGTGCTGCGGGCGATACTCTATATCATGGAACAGGAATACGAAACAGGTCAGGCTGTCCCGGTCACTGGCGGGCAGTCGATGCTGAATTGATAAACTACAGATGGAAAACGCTTCTGAATCGCTAATCTCCGGCGCAAAGACGCAAGCCGAGCGTCTTGACGCGCTGAAAAAAATAAAGGAGCTGCAAGCTCCCGAAAAGCGCTGTGAATATGGCTGCGTATGCAACCATATTCATACATTTTATTCATTTTCACCCTGGTCGCCCTCGGAGGCTGTACTGATGTCGTGGCAGAACGGGCTTTCCGCCGCCGGACTGATGGATCACGATACCGTAGCGGGCGCGGACGAGTTCATCGAAGCGGGAAAGATCCTTGGACTGCCGACGACGATCGGCTGCGAGTGCCGGGTCGATATGTCGAAAACAAGGCTCGCGGGCCGACGCTTCAACGATCCCGACCAGACCTCTATAGCCTACGCCGCGATGCACGGAATACCTCATGATAAGCTGCCCGAGCTCGACCGCTTCTTCTCTCCGCTGAGAAAGCTCCGCAACGAGCGCAGCGCACTGATGTGCGAAAGGCTGACCTCGCTGACAAAGCCTCTCGGGATAACGATCGACTTTGAGCGCGACGTTCTGCCCCTCTCGCACGAAAGCGAGGGAGGCTCGGTCACTGAAAGGCATATAGTCTTTGCGCTGACGAAAAAGCTGACCGGGCGCTTCAGGGCTCCGGCAGAGCTCGTCGGCGTCCTTGAAAACAGGCTCGGAGCGCCGATCCCCGAAAAGCTCCGCGGGCGGCTCCTGTCGGAAGACGACGCGGGATTCCGCGAGTACGACATTCTCTGCGCGCTCAAGTCGGGCTTTGTCGAAAGATTCTATGTCCCCGCCGGAGCGGAATGTCCCGACGTGTCGGAGTTCATCGGGATCTGCCGGGAAGTCGGCGCGGTATCCGCCTACGCCTATCTCGGCGATGTCTCCGGCTCCGCCACAGACGATAAGAAGCCACAGAAATATGAGGACAGCTGCCTTGCCGAGCTTTTTCCCGAGCTGAAGCGGCTCGGCTTTGACGCCGTGACCTATATGCCGAACCGAAATTCAAAGGAGCAGCTCGAACGCGTCTCGGCGCTCTGCCGCGAGTACGGCTTTCTCGAGATAAGCGGCGAGGACATCAACTCTCCGCGTCAGCCCTTTCTGAGCCCGACGATGACCGATCCGGAGCTCGGCTATCTGACCGACTCGGCGTTCGCGCTGATCGAGCACGAGCGGCTCGGCGGAGGGATACTCACCGGCAGAGCCGATATCCGCCAAAAGGCGGCCATGCTCGCCCGCGATTTCAGAAAGCGCGTGTTTCAGTAATAAAGGTTACGGAGCGTAGCTCTGCGCCGACGGAGGATAGCCGAAGCGCTTTTTGAACGCGGTCGCAAAGTTCTTAGCGTCTCTGAAGCCGACCTTTTCGGCGACTCCCGCGACCGTGTCGTAGCCGGCGTTGAGCAGCGACTGCGCGTGCTCGAGCCGCAGATCGGTTATATATTTTTTAGGAGAGACGCCCATGTCGCGCCGGAACTGCTTTCTGAACCACGTCTCGCTCATATGCGCCGCTTCGGCGAGCCCGGCGACGCTGAGCGAAACGTCCGACAGCTTTCCGGAGATGGTCTCGAGCGCGGCTGAGATCGGCGGGCTGATCTGCTCGGGCTTTTCGCCGAGCCTTTCGCGTATCACCGCGAACACCCGGTAAAGAATCGCGGCGGCCCGGTAGCGATAGCCCGGCTCGCGTCTCTGCCATTCGGAGAGCGCATCCTCAAACAGCGGCAGCAGCGTCTCAAATTCGAATTCGTGGAGCACCTCGAGCTCGTAGGTCACGCAGTTGGTCACGTTGAAATGGAAAACTATCATATTGTCCCGGCGCGCCCGGCGCGTATAGCCGACATTCGCCGGAAAGAACGCGAGGTCGTGAGTTTTCAGGCTCACGGTCTCGTTTTTCAGGTCTATGGAAGCGTCTCCGTCGATGCGCAGCGAGAGCGCGCAGAAGGGTCTCGCCCTTGTGCGCATGGTGACAGGCAGCCTGTCGTCGAAATAGAGCACGTCCAGCAGCTGAAGCTGAAGCTCGTCGTGATCGAATATCATTTTATTCCTCCGATCTGTTTTTTCTATTATAGCACAAACAGTTCCGAAAATCAAACCTTTTCTTCCGAAAAAACAGTTTTTTATTGATAACAATCATGCTATAATATCCTTACCGGGCAAAACCGATAATTTTTCCCCAAAAAAGGAGATTCATCATGTCAAGAAAAGATACCGCGCTCAAGTATTTCAACGAGCAGAAGGAAATGACCGACCTCAAGGTCAAAACCGGCATCGAGCTCTACCGCAAGGGCGACGCTGACATCACGATAAAGACTACCGACGGCTCTCCGCTCCCCGAGGATATCACCGTCGAGGTCGAGCAGACAAACCATGAGTTCAAGTTCGGAGCGAACATCTTCATGCTCGACGAGTTCGAGTGCGACGAGAAGAACAAAATCTACCGCGATAAGTTCTCCGAGATCTTCAATCTCGCCACCGTTCCGTTCTACTGGCGCGACCTCGAGCCTGTGCAGGGCAAGCCGCGCTATACTGCCGATTCGCCGAAGATCTACCGCCGTCCCGCGCCAGATCTCTGCGTCGACTACTGCAAGGAAAAGGGCATCGAGCCGAAGTGCCACTGCCTGAACTACGACGGATGGGCTCCGGACTGGGTCGTCAAAAAGACGGTCGGCGAGCACAAGGCGCTCCTCGAAAAGCGCTTCAGAGAGCTCTCCGAGCGCTACGCCAAGGATATCCCGTCCTGGGAGGTCACAAACGAGACTATCCAGAACTGCAACTCCCAGTTCTTCTATGAGGACGATTTCCTCGAGTGGAGCTACCGCATGGCTGACCGCTACTTCCCGAGCAACCGCCTGATCATCAACGACTACAACATCTGGTTCCCGGAGAACTACACCAACCGCCACGCCTACTATATGCAGATCGAGCGCCTCTTAAGAAACGGCATAACCCATCTCGACTCGATCGGTATGCAGTTCCACAGCTTCTTCCCGCTCGCAAGCGAGCCTAACGCCGCAAAGCAGCGCTACAATCCCGAAATTCTCTACAAGCTGATGGATCTCTTTGCAAAGCTCGGACTCGCCGAGCAGATCACCGAGATGACCATCCCGGCTTACGGCGGAGACGAGGAGAACGAGTGGGTACAGGCTGAGCTCATCAAGAACGTCTACTCGGTATTCTTCAGCCATCCGGCTATGGAGGCTGTCATCTACTGGAACGTCGTCGACGGCTACGCGGCTTTCGCGCCTCAGGGCGACATGACGGTCGGCGAGAATATCTACTACGGCGGTCTGCTCCGCTTCGACATGAGCGAAAAGCCCGCGTACAAGATGCTCCGTCATCTCGTGAACGAGGAGTGGCACACCTCCGAGGTCGTAAAGGCTAACGGCGGTAAGGTCAATTTCCGCGGCTTCTACGGCGACTACAAGCTGACTATCCACGCAGGCGACAAGACTGTCGAGCGCGTATACAAGCTCTCAAAGCACGCAAAGAACAACATAACCATCACTCTCTGATTATAAAAAGGGTACTGACGATCGTCAGTACCCTTTTCTTGCGTATTCGCCGGGCGGGACTCCGACGCTCTTTCTGAACGCCGCGCAGAAATGCGACGGCGACGAGAAGCCGAGCAGCTCGGATATCTCGTTTACCGTGTATATCCCGCCCGAGAGCAGCTCCTTCGCCTTTTTGAGACGCAGCGACAGGCTGTACTGCTTGGGCGTCATTCCGGTGTAGAGCTTCATCGTCCGGATAAGCGTCGGGACGCTCATTCCGCAGAGCGCCGCGAGCCTCGGCTCGCTGATGCGCCCGGTGGGATCCTCCTCCATGCAGCGCAGAGCCGCTCCGATCCCTCCGGTCGAAGCCTTCCGGCTCGTTCTGTAGAGGTTCACCGCACGCCAGAGCAGCGAATACATCCGGCTCTTGAAGCAGAGCGGAGACGCCGATGTGCTTATGTAGAGCGCCGCCAGCTCCCGGAAATCCGACGCCAGCTCACCCGCCTCGGAGCTTATCAGGATAATCCGCTCCTCGGGAACGCAGTCCCTGAAGCAGAAATTCGCAAGGTAGGCGTTCTCGCGTATGGTCACGCCGCTGAACGTCACGCGGTAGTTGATCCCCTGCGGCAGAAAGAGCAGACTTCCCCGCTCCGCCGTCATGCTTCCGCCCTGCCACTCATACTCGGCGTTGCAGCCCGAGAGATACATAAGTCCGCTGCGCTCTCTCGGCGACGAGATATACTCGTAGACCTCGCCATCGCGCCAGCACTGCATCCGCGCGTTGAGATTGTAAATATCCGGCTCGAGCCCCGCCAGTTCCTCAAATAAAAATTCCTTCACATCAATCCCTCCGGGATAATTATACCACACAAGCCCGGCGCTGTCAATTCATTTTGATAAATTTATGATATCAATGATAAGATATAATCTCGACATTCAGGCGATATTGTGCTAAAATCTTATCGTACATTTATCCCATCAAGGAGATCAGCAATGAAATATTTTATCAGAAACGGCATACTCCACGAGGACGGCAAGCCCCGCTTTGCGCTCGGAGCTTCGTATTATCCGTCATTCCTGCCGTCGAAATATCAGGTCCCGGCTGACGGCGACCGGGTCGGCGAGATGAAAAAGGACTTCCGGCTCATGCGCGAGAGCGGTATGCAGTTCGTGCGCTGCGCAGCTATCGGCGACGTTTCGGCTAAGGACGGCGAGCTCTCGATTGACACGCCCTTTGTCGACTGGATGGCTGAGGAGGCCGAAAAGGTCGGGCTCGGACTCAGCGTCCGGCTCAACGGCTACTTTGTGAACCTCAGCGGCAACACCGACTACGAGTTCATCAACAACTACGGCGAGGCGATGGACAAATACTGGACGGTGTTCATGCAGTCCTCCTTCTTCCACGAGGGCGCGCGCCGGGATAACTACGTCGCGACAAAGGCGCTGTCCGAGCACTTCAAGGGCTATCCGTCGGTGATCTCCTATCAGATCTACAACGAGCCGCACTATCCCTACAACGGAGTTTTCGACTACAATCCGGCGACGATAAAGGCTTACCGCAAATGGCTCGTCGAGCACAACTGCATGACCGCGGAGCAGGCTGAAAATTACGAGCCTCCGCGCGAGCGTCCGCACTCCGACCGCGACAAATTCCCCCGCGACGAGGTCAACGAGTGGATCAGATGGCGCGAGTTCTCCTGTCAGGCTATGTCCGAATTTCTCGACGAGACGGCAAAGGCGGCGCGCGAGTCCTATCCGGGCATCGACTGCTATACCTGCTACACCTCGTCGCACTCGACCAGCAACAACCCGAACAACGGCGTGACCTTCTTCGACGAGGCAAAGGATCTGACGACCTTGGCTTTCACTCACTACACGAATTTCGACGGCGCGGAGTATTTCGCGGCGGCATATCTTATAGACCTCGCCGAGTCTGCGGCTGCGGTTTACGGCAAGCACGCCTGGTCGGCGGAGCTCGACGCGCGAACCCGTATGCCCTCGAGAAAGTTCTATCAGTCGACCTACGAGGTCATCGGCTCGGGCTGCAAGGGAATCTGCTACTACGAGTGGAGAGGAGATTATCCCGATCCCAAGACCCCTCACGCCGACAACTGCGGCTTTTTACACTACGACGGCAGCAAGGCTGACCACTTCGACCGCGACGTGAAGCTCTTAAAGCATCTCGACCGCCACTCCGAGCGCATAGCGACCGCGGAGAAGCTCCGCTCGGGAGTAGGAATCCTGCACTCGGACAGAGCCTGCCGCTATTACGACGCGGTCGGCGGCTCGAACTGCGGAATGAACCTCTGGACATACCTGACGATCTCGGCTTACCGCGAGCTGAGACAGAGCGGCTTCAATCCCGAATTTCTGCGCGCCAGAGATCTCGCAGAGAACAAACTCGGAGTCAGGTATCTGTTCGTGCCGTCAAGAGCCGGGCTCTCGAACGAGGAGCTCGAGCAGCTCAAAGCGTTTGAAGCGGCGGGCGGAAAGGTATTCCTCTGTGACGTCAACGGAACCTTCGGCGCGCTCGTCTGCGGCGGATGGTTCGAGCTGTCGAGCCTTCCCGGAAACCGCATAACCGAGGAATTTCGCGGCGGCGCCGAGATTGCCGACATTGTCGCGAAATACAAACTCACGCCCTTTGTCGAGACCAACTCGCGCAACCTCTTTGCGAGCGTCATCAAGGGCGACGGCTACCACATGGTCTCGCTCGTCTCAAACGAGCCCTACCGTCAGCCGATCCCCGCGCACACGATAAAGCTGAACTTCCCGGCGACCCGCGCGGTCTTCTCAACTCCCGACCGCGAGATAGAGCTTGAGGTCAGAAACGGCGAGGTCGAGCTCCCCGAGATCGAGGACGCTGCGCTGCTTGTCGTTGAATAGAATGATTCCGAAATCAAAAGAACGCCCGGCAGGGCGTTTTTTTGATTGTTCCGATGCTTATCTGACAGTCGGCATATAGTCGAAGTTGTCGGCGATGGCGCGTATCGAGCGGCAGACCGGCTGAGCGTTGGTCGAGAGCTCGTCGTGCTGCTGAACAGTCAGCCACATACAGGCGCCGAGGAAAGGGCCGATCGTCCGGACGAGCTTGTAGTGACTTCCGCTGCAGAGGAACAGGAAGGGTATGTCGAGCTCTCGCTTAAGGCGCTCGATCGTGCGCAGATTCTCAAGCTCCTCCTCCTCGGAGTCGGCAGCGGTGACGATCTTTGAGATATCGGCTCCGCGCTCCTGATGCGCCGTTGCGATACGGAGCACCTCGTCCGAGTCGATGAATTTCATGACGTGAGAGGACATGAGCACCTCTCCGCCCGCGTCGTGGACGCGCTTTATCGCGTCCTTCTGCTTTTCGACGGCTATCGCGTTCTCGGTGAGCTGTATCGGGTGCGGATCGTACATATCGCCGATTATATCGGCGAGCGTAGCTCCGCATTTAAGCAGCTGCATGAGACCGTCGAGCAGCTCGTCGTCGGACATACCGCCGTTGATACCGGTGCGGTAGTTCGTGACGTAGATCGGCTTCTGTCCCATCTCGCGGAAAAGCGAGGTCAGCTTCTCGTCGGTGCGCTGCTCCTTTTTGAGCACCTCCATCTGGAAGCCGAAAGCGTCGCAGCCGTCGAACATCGCATTGCGGACAGTCTTGACCGCCTTTCCGATGTCGCTTGCCTGAATCATGCAGGTTATCAGCGGTTTGCTCTGATGTAAAAATGTGGGTTTTCTTATCATATCGTTCACCTTTTTATCCTTTGTTTCTCATTATATCGCGTCCGCCGTCGGCGAGGATATTGACTCCGTTGATGAAAGCGCCCTTTTCGCTCGCGACGTACATCACGAGATCGACGATCTCCTGCGGCTCGGCGGCGCGTCCGAGCATGGTCTTCATGCCCGCCATTCCGGGACGGGTCAGCACCGGTCCGGGCGCTACGCAGACGCAGCGGATATTGTATTTCGCTCCGGCGAGCGCTATCGACTTGGTCATGCCGTTCATCAGCGCGGATTTTGACGCGGAGTAGCCGACATTAGCTCCGCAGCCCTCCTGACCGGTGATCGAGCCGATGTGGACGATAACGCCCGAGTTCTGCTTTGCCATCTGCTTCATGACCGCGTGATCAAAGTAGAGCGCGCCCTTGAGATTCGTGTCGATGCTGAAATCGTAGATGTCGATCGGATTGTCCTGAAACTCTCCATGAACATTGCAGAGACGGCACTCCGCGCCTCCTGCAAAGCAGATCAGGATGTCGATCGAGCCAAAGCGCTCGACCGCCTGATCCCTCGCCGCGCAGACCTCGTCGTATTTGCGGATATCGGTGACGACTCCGAGGACGTTCGGATTTATCGCCGCGATCTCGGAAACGCAGCTGTCGAGCGCCTCCCGGTTTATATCGACGAGAACGACGTTCTCGCCCTCCTTCGCGTAGCATTTTCCGGCTAAAAAGCCCATTCCTGAGGCTCCGCCGGTGATAAGTACGGTTTTTGCCATGATTGTTCTCCTTTCAGAAGCTGAATTATATGCTACATTATAGCACATAAAACCGGCGGGCGCAAGACATGATACTACTGAAAACCGTCACTATCCTATGATTGTGACGCGATCACCGGCGCGGTTCTTCATAGAATATCACTCTGACCGTCGTGCCGCGGCCGATCTCGCTGTCGAGCTCGAGCTTGGCGTTGTGACGCTCGGCGACGTGCTTGACTATCGCCAGTCCGAGTCCGGTGCCGCCGGTCTCCTTGGAGCGCGACTTGTCGACCCGGTAGAAGCGCTCGAACACCCGCGACAAATGCTCCTCGGGTATGCCGATTCCGGTGTCCGAGATAGTGAGCATCGCCTTTGCGCCCTCGTATCCGGCGGGCGATACCGTCGCTCTGACGTCGACCATCCCGCCCGGACGGTTGTAGCGTATCGCGTTGTCGATCAGATTGTACACAAGCTCGGTCAGCTCGGGTCTGGAGCCGGGCAGCTCACATTTATCACCCTCGAGAGTGACCTCGACGTCGTGACGCTTTGCGCTCATGTCGAGCCCGTTCACGCACTCCTCGCAGACCGAGTAAAGATCGACGTTCTCGAAATCCTCGCGGTCGCTCTCGGAGTCGAGCTTTGAGAGCTTGATTATATCCGAGATAAGCGTCAGCATCCGGGCGCTCTCGCGTCTGATCCTGCCCGCGAAAAGCGTGACGTCGTCGCCCTTCGCCATGCCGTTCTCGATCATCTCCGCATAGCCAGAGATAGAGGTCAGCGGCGTTTTGAGCTCGTGCGAGACGTTAGCTGTGAACTCCTGCTTTATCCGGTCGATCTCGGTGCGCTCGGTCACATCGAGAATGAGCCCGATCCTGCCGAGCCGCTCCTCGCCGTTCTCGATCTGCTTTACGTGGAGCTGCAGATCCCGTCCGTCGTGGGCGAGCACCTTTGACTCCGAGTTGAGCAGGCAGTTTTTCATCTCCTCGTCGCCGCAGACCTCGCTGAGCAGCATACCCATGCACTCGGTTCTCGGGAAAAGCGCCCTTATGCAGCGGCAGGCCGAGTCGTTGAGCATTATCACCCGCAGCTCGCTGCTCAGGATTATCAGTCCCTCGTCCATGTTGTTGATGATCGCGGAGAGACGGTTCTTCTCCTTTTCGGCCCGGGAGAGCTGACGCTTTATCTCATCGCGCTGAAAGCGTATCTTGTCAAGCATCGGACGCAGCTCGGGATAGGACGCTTCGGAGTCGGGAGCGGCTCCCGCTCCGTCGAGCTCGGCCGAGAGCTGTCTCAGCGGCGCGGTTATCTTTGACGTCAGCCAGCGGGATATCAGCACAGCCGCCGCGATCAGTAAAAGCGCGATGAAGATCATCAGCGCTATCGAGCCGATGTAAAGCATCGTCACCTGCTCGCTTGCGATCGCGAGCCGAAGCACATTTCCGTCGGCGAGCCTTACCGCGTAATAGTAGAGCGTCCGTCCGAAGGTCTCGGAGCTCCGCTTGCCCTGAGCGCTGCCCTTGGCGAGCGCGCCGGAGATCTCCGGCCGGTCAAGATGCGATGGGAGCTTGTCGTCGGTCAGCGTGTCGAAAACCACGCTGCCGTCCGGAGCGACGATCGTGACCCGGCGGTTCCCGTTTTCACGGAAGATCGAGTAGACGTCGAGATTCCCGTCGTCGACCGCCTCGGCGATGGCTTCAGCCTCGCTGCGGAGAACACCGAACACCTGCCTGTCGGCGGAATAGCTAAATATCGCGAACGCCGCGGTCACAGTCAGGATAATCATTATGGCTCCGGTGGATAAAAGAGAGATAAAAATTCTTCGTTCCATAATAACAAAACCTTTCGAATTTATTAACAGCAGTGCTTATTATCACAATTGATTAACGCTTCCGCGCACACGCGTGTTTGTGAGCGCCGACACGCCGTGCGGAGGAACTCCGCAGCACTTCCGCGCACACGTGAGTGTGCGCGGAACAAAGCCGCAGTGTGCGGCGCGAGCGCGAGGTATTATTTCAAATCACCACAAACTAAAAGCGCGTGTATGGGAGCGGCGGCTCGCCGCGCGGCGCGAGCGCGAGGTATGACTTCAAATCACCGCAAACTAAAAGCGCGTGTATGGGAGCGGCGGCTCGCCGTTAGTCGCCTAACTTGTAGCCGACGGAGCGGATGGTCTTTATCGCGCTGCCGGAGGCGCCGAGCTTCTGACGGAGGGTTTTGATGTGCATATCTACCGTTCTCGACTCGCCCTCGTAGTCAAAGCCCCAGACCTCCGAGAGTATACGGTCGCGCGGCATGACCCGATTGACATTGGTGAGCAGGAATTTCAGAAGCTCGTACTCCTTGAAGGTCAGATCGACCGGAGCTTCGCCGACCGTGACCTTTCTCGAAGTGTCGTCGAGGCGGATCTCGCCGTAGGTAAGTATCCTGCCGTCGTCGCCTGACTGACCGGCGCGTCTCAGGAGCGCCTTTACACGAGAGACGAGCTCCATTATCCCGAAGGGCTTTGCAAGGTAATCGTCCGCGCCCATGTCGAGCCCGCGCACCTTGTCGAGCTCGGTGGTCTTTGCCGTCACCATCATTATCGGTATCAGAGAAGTGCGCTCGCTGTCACGGAGCCGCTTAAGAATCGCCAGACCATCCTCGCCGGGAAGCATTATGTCGAGGATTATCAGCTCGGGAAGCTCGCGCTCAAGCGCCTCGGAAAGCTCCTCGCCGCGGGAAAAGCCCCTCGTCTCATAGCCCGAATTCCGGAGCGCGTAGCCCTCCATCTCGCGGATGTTTTCGTCGTCTTCAACTATAAATATCATTATTTTTTCCCTTTCCGCCCGAATTGAGCCGCAAAATGTAAATACGCGCGCACTCCTCTTGACAGCGTCTGATTTTTGTCATATAATATAGGTGTATAATTTTCTCAAAGGATGAGCCTATGATAGAAATATTCGACTCCACTCTGCGCGACGGAGCGCAGGGCGAGGGAATCTCATTTTCCGTGCAGGACAAGCTCTATATCCTGCGGGCGCTCGACGAGTTCGGCGTCAACTATATCGAAGCCGGAAACCCCGGCTCAAATCCCAAGGACGCGGAGTTCTTCTCCCGCGCCGCTGAGATAAAGCTCGAAAACGCAAGGCTCGCCGCCTTTGGCTCGACGCATCGACGCGGCGTAGCTCCCGAAAACGACCCGGCGCTCGCAAGCCTGCTCAGAGCCGGAACCGACTGCGTCGTGATCTTCGGAAAGGCGCACCGTCTGCACGCCGAGCGGGTGCTCTGCGTCTCGCCCGAGGAGAACCTCGAGCTTGTGCGCTCGACCGCCGCTTATCTCAAAAGCCGCGTGGGAGAGGTTATCTTCGACGCCGAGCATTTTTACGACGGCTGGCTCTTTGACCGCGAGTACGCTCTGGCGTCTGTCGCCGCGGCGATCGACGGAGGAGCAGACTGCGTCACTCTCTGCGACACGAACGGCGGTACGCTTCCCGGAAAGATAGCCGAGATCACCGCCGACGTCAGGGCTCGCTTCCCCGATCTGAAAATCGGAGTCCACACTCACGACGACGCCGGACTCGCGGTCGCCGACGCGCTCTCGGCGGTCGAAGCCGGAGCCACGCTCGTTCAGGGAACCTTTACCGGGATAGGCGAGCGCTGCGGCAATTGTGACCTTAGTGTTATTATACCAAATCTTGTGCTGAAATGCAATACTCCCTGCGGTAAAAATTTGAAACTTTCTGCGCTGAGGCAGACCGCGAGCCGTATCGCCGACATTTCCAACGTCGCTACCCGCCCGACCAAGCCCTACACCGGAAAATCCGCTTTCGCCCACAAGGGCGGTATGCACATCGACGCGATAGAAAAGCTGGACGGTTGCTATGAGCACATCGACCCGTCGCTCGTCGGAAACAAGCGCCGCCTGCTCCTGTCTGAGGTCTCAGGACGCACGACTATCGTCGAAAAGGCGAAAGCCTTTGTCCCCGGACTTGAGCGCTCCTCGCCCGAGACCGCAAAGGTCATGGAAAAGCTCAAGGAGTTAGAGCACGAGGGCTGGCAGTTCGAGGCCGCCGACGCAAGCTTCGAGCTTCTGACCAAGCGGCTCATCTGCGACTACAAGCCGCACTTCAACGTCCTTTTGTACAAGGCGACCGACGATTTCCCGTCGACCGACGGCAAGCTCCAGTCCGGCGCGATGATACAGGTCAGCGTCGGCGACAGAACCGAGACTACCGCCTCGCTCGGAAACGGCCCGGTCAACGCGCTCGACATCGCGCTCAAGAAGGCGCTCGCGGTGTTCTATCCGGTGCTGTCGGGCGTCAAGCTCACCGACTTCAAGGTGCGCGTCATCGAAGCCAACTCGACCACCGCCGCGAAGGTCCGGGTTCTCATCGAGTCGACCGACTCGCAGAAGGTCTGGACTACGGTCGGCGTCTCCCACGACATCATCGAAGCGAGCTTCACCGCGCTCTGCGACTCGCTCGAGTACAAGCTGTCGATGGAGGAAAAATCATGACGGAAAAAAAGCTGATCGCCTTAGCCGTCAACATAATTTTATTCGCCGCAATGGTGATTTACATCTGCTTTCTTTCTGACGGGTGGCCGGATTTATTCCTTGTGCTCTTTATCAACCCTATTATCTTCGGCGTAACATGGGGAATCTTTGAAAATATCGGCTGTCCGGTCTTATCCCGAAAAAACCGGGTGCCGAAGATCATTTTTCCTTTTCTCCGCCTGGGACTTATTCAGATTTTATTATTCAACCTGCCGCTGTTGAAATCGGGCTTTTCAGGGCGATTCGCTCTTACCGACATATTCAGTGTCCCCCTGCTGATTGCGGTACTGATCGGTTATGTTTCATTCTTCATAACCTGCGCCGTCGCCGTCTGCCCGCCGAACTTTATCAGAAAAGAGGAAAACATATGAAAAAATGGCGCAGAATTTATCTTTACACAGCGGCGGTAATCTTTGCCGCAATCGAGGTCGCGGGAGGGCTTATCGCCTATTCCGATCGCAACAGCAGCTGGTTCAGAGGGCTTGCGGCACTGCTGTACAGCATCATGCTCGCTCCGGCTCTGCTCGGAATAATCTGGGCGGTATTCGAGGCGACCGACTGCTTTGAACCGGGGAATACTCTGTTCGGGTGGAAAAGGCTCGGCTTCTCGGCGCTGAGAGCGGTCGCAGTGTTCGCGGTACACGGTATCATTTCGCCGATAACTGTAGCTCTCATGCTTAACGAGACGCTTGGGCTTGATATGATATTGCTGTACCCGCTCTGGTCGATAGGCGTCGGAGCCGCGGCGTTTGCCGTCGTTTACCTGCTTGTCAAGCTGTCAGTTCTCACCGTCCAGGAATACATAGTTTATTCCAAACGAAGAAAGGAAAATACAAATGTCTGAATCGAACAATAAGCCCAATTACGCCATGCTCACCGATTTCTATGAGTACACGATGGCGAACGGCTATTATCTGAACGGCTGGAAGGACAGAATCGTCTACTTCGACGTGTTCTTCCGCCGGATACCCGACGGCGGAGGATTCGCCATTGCCGCCGGACTCGAGCAGCTCATCGACTATCTCAAGCACTTCCATTTCGAGCCGGAGGACATCGAGTATCTGCGCTCAAAGGGCTGCTTTGACGAGGGCTTCCTCGAATATCTGAAGAATTTCCGCTTCAGGGGCGATGTCTGGGCGGTTCCCGAGGGGACTCCGGTCTTCCCCGGCGAGCCGATACTGACAATCCGCGCTCCAGCTATCGACGCGCAGCTCATAGAGACTTTTACGCTGCTGACCCTCAACCATCAGTCGCTGATCGCCACAAAGGCTAACCGCGTCTGCCGCGCCGCTCAGGGCAGAGTCGTCCTCGAGTTCGGCTCGAGACGCGCTCAGGGAGCCGACGCCGCGGTCATAGGCGCGAGAGCCGCTTATATCGGCGGCTGCGCCGGAACCGCCTGCGCGCTGACCGACGAGCTCTACGGAGTTCCCGCCGGAGGAACTATGGCGCACAGCTGGGTTCAGATGTTCGACAGCGAGTACGAGGCTTTCAAGACCTACTGCGAGCTCTACCCGAACTCCGCGACCCTGCTCGTCGACACCTACAACACGCTGAAATCGGGCGTTCCGAACGCTATCCGCGCGATCAAGGAGGTTCTCATCCCCAAGGGGATCAAAAACTACGCGATAAGGCTCGACTCGGGCGACATCGCCTATCTGACCAAAAAGGCGCGGAGAATGCTCGACGACGCCGGACTCACCGACTGCAAAATAACCGCGTCGAACTCACTCGACGAGTACCTGATCCGCGATCTGCTGATGCAGGACGCCAAGATCGACTCCTTCGGCGTCGGAGAGCGGCTGATAACCGCTTCGAGCTCTCCGGTATTCGGCGGGGTCTACAAGCTCGCCGCAGTCGAGGACGCCGACGGGAATATCATTCCCAAGATAAAGATCAGCGAGAACGTCGGAAAGATCACAAACCCGCACTTCAAAAAGGTCTACCGCCTTGTCGACCGGGAGACCGGAATGGCGCTCGCCGACCAGATCTGCGTCTATGACGAGGTCATCGACGACACAAAGCCGCTGACCATCTTCGACCCGCTTGCCACCTGGAAAACCAAGACGCTGACGAACTTCTGGGCGCGTGAGCTGCTCGTCCCGATCTTCAAGGACGGAAAGAGGGTCTACGACTCGCCTTCCCTTCCCGAGATCAAAGCCTACTGCGAGAATGAAATCGCCCACCTCTGGGACGAGATCAAGCGCTTTGAAAATCCCCACGACTACTATGTCGACCTGTCGCAGAGACTCTGGGACATCAAGCGGATATTGCTCGACATGAACTCCGACAATCATTGAAAGGAAGCAAAATGAAAAAACTTCTCATTGTCGTCGATTACCAGAACGATTTCATCAACGGTTCGCTCGGATTTGAGGGCGCGGAAAAGCTCGCTCCGATTATCGCTGAGAAAATAAACGCATATCATGAGGACG
>CACXED010000147.1 GCA_902766575.1 uncultured Ruminococcus sp.
CAACCAGAAGGTCGGCGAGTACACCTTCATGATCCTCAACAAGAAGCTGATGGACAAGTACTACTATGATCCCGATGATTTCTCCAGTCTCTACGACGCAAAGGAATTCCTCGAGATCGTCGGCGCAAATGAGAGCGTAACTCCTCTTGCCGGAAACACCGATCCCGTGGGCATCAATTACTTCACCTCCGACGGCTCCAAGACCGTGGTCGGAAATATGGCTTCGCCCGACGCCAAGGCAGGCGACGAGTATGGTCCTAAGGTTCTGTTCGGAGTCCGCAACTGGACCAACTACATAAAGCTCATGAAGGAGCTTGAGGAAAACAACTGGGTAGGCGCGGAGAATGTCAAGCCGACCGACAATTTCGCGGTCGCTGTCGTCAAGGGCGAATGGGCTGACGTCGAGGGCTTTGAGGAAAATTACTATGTAAAGGTCCTCCAGAATCCGCAGGGAACCACCGAGAACGTTTATAACGGTATGTTCGCAGTCTCCACCTACACCAAGGACGTCGCGCGCAGCATGGAGATCCTGACCTATCTCAACACGAGAAGCGATCTCCGCAACCTGTTCGGCTACGGCATCGAGGGCGTTCACTATGAGCTCGACAAAGAGGGCGTCGTAAAGAAGCTTTCCGACGATTACAACATGAAGCTCGAGTACACCGGAAACACCTTTATCGCTTATCCGCCGGAAGGCTCCGATCCCGACGTCTGGGAAGTTGCAAAGCAGCATAACCTCGATCTCGTTATGAGCCCATGGTATGGCTTCAGCTACGACGAGGCGCAGATAGATCCCGATGTCCGCAAGGGCGTCAAGGCGTTCAGCGACAGCTTCTACAGCGAGCTCAAGTCCAAGAGCTATGACGAGCTTGAGGACTGGCTCGCCGAAAAGTGGGACGAGGCTGATGCAAACGAGTATATCCAGGCGTTCATCGCGACCGAGCTTGAGGAGTCCGACGATAAGGACAAGGACAAGGACGAGGACGCAGTCGAGATAGTTCCGATGGGCAAGCTCTACAACGACTGGTACAGCAAGGCTTATCCGGGCTGATCAAACAAATAAACCGTCGGGAGATGCTGCTTTGCGGCGTCTCCCGCGCCATTTTCTACGAAAGGACGCTTCTATCAATTAAGAAGCATCAGAAAAATGCTTGACATGAATTTTATTATGCCGACCCGGATAATCTGGGGACGCGGCTGTGTGGAAAAGAATGCCGACAGGCTCGCGCTCGGCAAAAAGGCGCTGATCGTCTGCGGAAAAAGCTCGGCGAGAGCGTCGGGAGCGCTTGCGGACGTGACCGCGGCGCTCGATTCTCTGGGAATCGACTATGAAATATTTGACAAAATTGTGGAAAATCCGCCGGTCGAGGTCTGCTATGAGGGCGGACGGAAAGCTATCGCATCCGGAGCTGATTTCGTGATCGGAATCGGCGGAGGCTCGCCGCTCGACGCGGCAAAGGCTGTCGCCGCCTACGCCGCAGACCCGGAGCTCGGGATGATGGATATCTTCACCGCGAACATCGAAAAGGTTCTGCCGATCGCCGCGATACCGACTACAGCCGGAACCGGAAGCGAGGTCGATCAGGCGGCGGTGCTGACCATCGGGTCGGGGAAAATTAAAAAATCCTTCAAGGCGCGCGACACCTTCCCGAAGGTCGCCTTCCTCGACGCGAAATACACCGAGACGATGAACCGCGAGTATACGGTTTCGACCGCGCTCGACGCTTTCTGTCACTGCGTCGAGTCCTATCTGTCGCCGAAATCGACGACGATTTCGAGAATGTTCGCGATGAGAGGCGCTCAGCTCATCTACGGCGCGCTCGGCGACATTGCCGAAATGGACAGGAACGTCGACCTGAGGCTGATCTCGAATCAGCGCGAGCCGCTCCTCGCAGGAGCCTGCATGGGTGGGATCGCGATCGGCACGACCGGAACCGGATTCAATCATCCGCTCGGATACAATCTGACGCTTTACAAGAATATCCCGCACGGACGCGCCTGCGCGGCTTTCATGGGCGAATATTTCGACTACAACAGCCGCGACGACGAGGGACGCGCGCTCATCGAGCATTTCTGCGGAGGTCTGCTCGGCTCTCCCGACGAGGTCGCCGAGAATCTGGTGAACTGGGCTGACGTCAATCTGCGTCTCACCGACGCGGAGATCGACGAGTATATCTCTAACGTCAAGGGCGCGAAGAACTACGCCAACAGCCCCTATGTGATAAACGAGGCTGAAATGCGTGAAATCTACGCTCATCTATTTCAATAAAACGGAGGAATAAATATGGACTGCATTTTCTGTAAAATAATAGCCGGGGAGATCCCGTCGAGCAAGGTATACGAGGACGATCAGATCCTCGCGTTCAACGATATCAATCCGCAGACCCCGGTACACATCCTCGTGATCCCGAAGCGCCACATCCGCTCGATGGACGAGGTGACTTCCGAGAACAGCGCGGTCGTCGCGCACATCTTTGAGACTATCCCGAAGATCGCCGCGAAAGCCGGGCTCACCAACGGCTATCGCGTCATCTCCAACTGCGGAGACGACGCTTGTCAAAGCGTTAAGCACCTGCACTTCCATATAATGGGCGGACGTCAGCTCCCCGAGAACATGGGCTGAATGAGAGCGGTCGGTTTTCCGACCGCTTTTATAATGTAGAAAAAATAATAAAACAGCAGGGCTAAATTCGTTGAAATTACCTATGCGCAAAATCGTGAATAAATGCGGATAATGGTTGACAATCGCCCGAAAATGGGTTATAATATTGTTATAAGCCTAATATGAAGGAGAATGTAAAAATGAAGGTTACAAAGGATTCAATCATCGGAGAGGTTCTCGATTTCGACCGCGAGACCGCGCAGTTTTTCATCGAGATCGGTATGCACTGCCTCGGCTGCCCGTCGGCACGCGGCGAGAGCATCGAAATGGCTTGCGAGGTTCACGGCACAGACGCTGACGAGCTCGTTGAGCGCATAAACAATTTCCTCGAATCCAAGAACTGATAAATAGATCGTCGCTTATGCGGCGATTTATTTCGATATATTGAAAATGAACGAAGTCAGACTTAGCGCCAGACTCGCCGAGGCTGCGCGGCTCTGCGGCGAGGGAAGTATCGCCGACATCGGTACCGACCACGCTCTGCTGCCGATAAAGTTAGTGCTCGACGGTCATCCGCGAGCCGCCGCCTGCGATATCCGCGAGGGTCCCTGCGAGAGAGCCGCGGCTAACGTCAGAAAATATCGGCTCGAGAGCTCGGTCAGCGTGTTCTGTCGTCCCGGGCTTGAAAATATCGAGGAGTTCGCGCCGGACAATATCTTCATCTGCGGCATGGGCGGCGAGATGATATCCTCGATTCTCGGCGGCTCGGACTACCCGAAAAGCTCACGCTGCCGACTTATCCTCCAGCCGCAGTCGATGCAGGACGTGCTGAGACGATATCTCTGCTCCGAGGGCTTTGAAATCCACGACGAATCGGTCGTGCTCGATTCCGGCAAATACTACCAGATCCTGACCGCGAGCTTTGATGGGCAGGTCAGAACGCTCTCGCAGACCGAATACCGGCTTGGGCGGCTCAACCTCGAACGCTCGAAAAGAGAACGCCGGGAGGTTGACCTCGAATGGCTCGGGTCTGTGCTCAGAGCGGCGAAGCGCAGAGCCGCCGGTCGGAGGCTTGCCGGAAAGCCGACCAATGACAATGGCGACGGCGAGCTGATCGCCGTAATTGAAGGTATATTTGAAGATATATTAAAGGAAGATAAAAATGCCAACAGTTGACGAGCTTTACAGGTTTCTCAATGAAAAATTCCCCGAGGAGCTGCGCTGCGATTGGGACAACGACGGGTTGATGCTCGCCTGCGAGCCGGAACGAGAGGTCTACCGCGTGCTCTGTACTCTCGACGTCACCGACGAGTGCGTCGATTACGCGATAAAAAACAGCTTTGACGTGATAGTCTCGCACCATCCGATGATCTTCAAGCCGCTGAAAGCGCTGAACTATCTCGACCCGGTCGCGAGAAAGGCGATCAAACTCGTAAAGAGCGGGATCTCGGTCATGTCCTTCCACACAAGGCTCGACGCGGTCGCGGGAGGGGTCAACGACCTTTTCGCAAAGCTGCTCGGACTCACGAACGTGACGCCCTTCGGTACTGACGGCGAGCTCGTCGGACGGATAGGCGAGCTTTCCGAGCCGATGGAGGTCACGGAGTTCGCTTCATTCGTAAAAAAGACGCTGAATGCCGAGCGCGTGCTCTATTCGCTCGGAGGGAGCGACGTGAAGCGCGTCGCGGTCTGCGGCGGAGACGGAAAGGATTTCGTCGAAGCGGCTAAGCGCGCCGGAGCCGATTCCTACGTCACCGGTCAGCTCTCCTACAACATCATGGAGGAATCCGACTATTACGGGCTGAATATGTTCGAAGCCGGACACTTCCACACCGAGGATTTTGTCAGCGTCTTTCTGACGCGGGTGATCCTCAACAAATTCACTCAGGTGCAGACCGACTATTTCAACGCCAACCGCGTGATGGCAGTCTGACTACCACAGAAAGGAAAAATCATGCCGTATATCAATCTTAAAACCAGCGTCAGCCTTGACGAAAAGTTAGAGGACGCGCTCAAGACCGCGCTCGGAAAGGCGATCACCACTATCCCGGGAAAGACCGAGAGCTGGCTCATGGTCGAGCTCGAGGGCGACCGGAAGCTCTGGCTTGGAGGTAAAAAGCGCCCGCTC
>CACXED010000148.1 GCA_902766575.1 uncultured Ruminococcus sp.
CGCTCGTTCAGCTGCTGAACGGACTCAACAGACCTACCTCCGGACAGGTGCTCGTCGGCGGCGAGGACATCTGGGCGGATCCCAAGCAGGTCAGCCGCTTTGCCTACAAGGTAGTGCTCGTGTTCCAGTACCCCGAATATCAGCTCTTTGAGGAGACGGTCAGACGCGACATCGCTTTCGGACCGACGAATATGGGGCTCGACGAAAAGGAGATCGCCCGCCGCGTCGAGGAATCCGCGAGGTTCTGCGGTCTCTCGCCCGAGCTGCTCGACAAATCGCCGTTCGACCTCTCGGGCGGTCAGAAGCGGCGCGCGGCGATCGCCGGAGTTATGGCGATGGAGCCCGAGGTTCTCGTGCTCGACGAGCCGGCGGCGGGTCTTGACCCAAAGGGACGCGAGGAGATACTCGGAGGTATCCGGAGCTATCAGCGCGAGCGGAAGAACTCGGTCGTCATCGTCAGCCACTCGATGGAGGACATGGCGCGCTACTCGGACGAGATAATCGTCATGAGCCACGCCAAGGTCTATATGCGCGGCACGACCGCCGAGGTCTTTGAGCGCGCGGACGAGCTCTGCGAGGTCGGTCTCGACGTACCGCAGATAACCGAGCTGATGAACACGCTCCGCGACCGCGGACTTGACGTCAGACGCGGAATTTATACGGTCGAGGACGCGCGCGACGAGCTCCTCAGACTGCTCGGGAGGGGAAGAAAATGATAAGAGATATCACGCTCGGGCAGTTTTTCCCCGGAAATACCGTAATTCACAGGCTCGACCCCCGCGCCAAGCTGATTCTGACGATAGTCTACATCACCGCGATCTTCCTCGCGAAGAATCTCTGGAGCTTTATTCTGATAATCGCGAGCGCGCTTTTCCTGATTTTCATCTCGAAGATATCCTACAAAACGCTGCTCAAGAGCATGAAGCCGCTGATCTTCGTGCTGGCGTTCACGACCTTTTTCAACCTGTTCTGGACTGACGGAGAGGTGCTGCTCGTTCACATCGGGTTTGTCAAGGTCTACCTTGAGGGAATTATCTACGCGCTGCTGATAGTCATCCGCATCACCGCGCTGCTGATCGGAACGACGATACTGCTCACCTACACGACCTCGCCGATTATGCTGACCGACGGTCTTGAGCAGCTCCTGTCGCCGCTGAGAAAGCTCAGGCTCCCGGTGCATGAGTTTTCGATGATGATGACGATCGCGCTCAGATTCATTCCGACGCTCATTGAGGAGACCGATAAGATAATCTCGGCTCAGAAGGCTCGCGGAGCGGATTTCACGTCGGGAAGTCTTGCAAAGCGGGCAAAGACGCTCGTTCCGATACTGATCCCGCTGTTCATCTCGGCGTTCAGACGCGCGGACGAGCTTGCGACGGCGATGGAGTGCCGCTGCTACCGCGGAGACAACGGTCGGACGCGGATGAACGTGTTGAAATTCAAGGCGAGAGACATTCTCTGGCTCGTCGGAATGGCACTGCTCGTCGGAGCGATCGTCTGGCTGAATACGCTCCCGGCGCCGATATCGCTATGAAATATCTGCTCGAGCTTTCATATATCGGAACGCGCTACTGCGGCTTTCAGGTTCAGCCGGGGAAGCTCACTATCCAGTCGACGCTTCAGGACGCGATAGAGAGCGTCTTCGGCGTCCGGCTTCCGGTCAAGGGCTGCAGCCGAACCGACTCGGGAGTCCACGCAAGACAGTATTTCGCGACCTTCGACTCCGAAAAGCCGATCCCGACCGATAGGCTCCCGCTGGCGCTGAACTCAAGGCTGCCGACCGATATCGCGGTGAGATCGTCCCGGATCGTTCCCGACAGCTTTCACGTCAGGCATGACGTCGAGTGGAAGGAGTACGAATATCTGCTGCTTAATTCGCGCATCAGAGACCCGTTCCTGACCGGGCGGGCGTATCAGTGCCGCGTTATGGACAGAGAGCAGCTCGGACTGATGCGACGCGCCGCCGAGGGCTTTATCGGAAAGCATGACTTCTCGGGCTTCATGTCGGCGGGGGCAAAGATTGCCGACACCGTGAGAGAGGTCAGATATCTCGAAATCATCGAGGACGGCGAGCTTGTCCGGATACGCATCGCCGCCGACGGATTTTTATATAATATGGTAAGAATTATCGTCGGAACGCTGCTCGACGTGGCTGAAGGGCGCATCGAGCCGTCGGAGATACCCGGGATTATCAACTCGCGCGACCGATCGAGAGCCGGTGCGACCGCTCCGGCGGAGGGATTATATCTGAATCGTGTCAATTTCCGTGCTTTTGAATAAAATGACAGCAGGACAGTAAAGTCCGGCGGTTTTCGCCGGGCGGACGTCCTGCTATCTTATTCTGGAGAAAAGCTATGGAAAGATATTTTGCCGCTGCGAACTCATCGAGCGGGTTCGTAAGCTGGTTCGACGATATTTTCGCTCCCGAGAAGCTCGAGCGCGTCTACATGATCAAGGGTGGGAGCGGCACCGGAAAATCCACTCTGATGAAGCGCATCGCCGCCCGAGGAGTTGAAGCGGGCTTTGACTGCGAGTATTATTACTGCTCGTCCGATCCGGATTCGCTGGACGGCATCATCCTGAAAAGCGAGTCCTGCCGCGGAATCGCGGTCATTGACGCGACCGCTCCGCATACCCGGGATCCCAAGCTCCCGGGAGCCGCAGAGGAAATAGTCAATCTCGGCGATTTCTGGGACTCTGACCGCCTGCGCTCCGAGCGCGACGAGATCGCCGATCTGATACGCGAAAAGTCCGAGCTGTTCGCCGAGAGCTACGAGTATCTCTTTGCCGCCGGAGAGGTTTCAAGGATGCTGCGCGCCGACGCGGCTCGATTCATCAACGCTCCGAAGCTGCAGGCCGCCGCTGACCGCCTTATAACGCAGAGAATGAGAGCTCTCCGACTTATCCGTCCGGCTGGCGATCGGAGGATCAGCTCTCCAAAGGAGCCGGAGATTTCGGTGAGAGGGGTCAGCGCCGTCTCGACAAAGGGAATGGCGCACTTTGACACTTATCGTGAAGCCGGATATCTCTGCGCGGTTGAGGACGTGATGTCGACGGCTTCCTTTATGTTCGACGCGCTGATCTCGTCGGCAAAGCGAGCGGGGCTCAGGATGCTGCGCGCTCCGTCGCCGCTCGAGCCGGAATATACCGAAGCGCTCAGACTGCCGGAGCTCGATATGTCGGTGGTCATAGCAGAGGGAACCGAGCCGGACAGCGTCAAGCTGTTGAATATGGAGCGCTTCATTCTACGGGGAGCCATAACTCAGGACGACAAACGGCGCAGACGGCTGCTTACAAGATGCGAGAGCGAGCTGATCGGCTGCGCGCTCGAGAGGCTCTCCTGCGTCAGGGAGCTGCACTCTCAGGTCGAAGCGATTTATATCGGCGCGATGGATTTCGCCCGGCTTGACGAATTTACCGGGAGATTCATCGAGCGGATATTTCGCCGCTGATTATATACATACGGTAAATAATCTGTAAACGCTGACCTGTTCTGCTTGAATCGCCGTGAAAAATGCGGTATAATATAACGAGAGGTGAGCGCTTTGGAAGAAAAAAACAAGGGAAAATTCGCAAAATGGTTTGAAAATTATTGGTATCACTATAAAGCTCAGACGCTGATCGGAGCCGTCGCGATCTTTACCGCGGTAGTCTGCACGGTTCAGATGGCGACAAAGGATAAATACGATTATTACACGATCTACGCCGGACCTCAGATACTTGCGGTGCAGGATCTGACCTACATACAGCGCGCGATAGCCGAGGTCGGAACCGATCTCAACAACGACGGAGCGGTCAAGGTAGCGCTCAAGGATATCGTCATGCTCTCTCCCGAGGAGCGTCAGGCGGCAAAGGAAGAAAAGGACGCTGAATTCAACAACGGGTTCATCCAGACCGAGATGAACGATTATTATCAGCAGATAATGGCGGGAGACGCAGCGGTCATGTTCCTGTCGCCTTATATGTACTCTCAGGCAAAGGAGTCCGGGCTGTTCATGCCGCTCTCCGAAATATTCGACGAGGTTCCAGAATCCGCCTATGACGACTGCGGAATAACCCTTTCAAAGACCGAATTCGGAGTCAGCTTCAACGGCGTCGACGATCTTCCGGAGGATACGATCGTCTGCATCCGCCGCGTGACCTCTTTCCAGAACATGAAGGGCTCAAAAAAGGCTCAGAAGGAATTTCAGCAGAATCTCGACCTGTTCAAGGCTATTGTGAACTATACCGCGTGAAAAATCTCCCCGGACGGGGAGATTTTTTTATGTTTTTCTATTTACAAATGGTTGAATTTATGATATAATAGACGCATGGTTTAGATAATCGACCATAAAATTTAGAAAATCGACAGGATATACAACTTATGGAAGACGCTTTTTTTCCGTTTTCCCGCGAACGCAAATGTGAGATCATCGCATACAGATTGTCCCAGAAAGGGCATTATATGCCGCTGTTCCACTCTCATACATATTACGAATTCATCTTCGTCATGAGCGAGGGCAAGATAGTTTTTTCCAATACCGGCGGCTCTATCGAGGGGAGCGGACGCTGCGTCTGCTTCCACAACTCGCACGTCATGCACAGAAACAATGTTCCGACCGACGTTTTCTACGACAGGATCGTGCTATATGTCGGCGAGAGCGCGCTGGCGATGATAGGCGGCGGTATGGGTGATCTCGGAAAGTTTTCTCAGGTCGGATCGGCGGTCATAAAGCTCGACAGCGCTGAGCTCCTGAAGCTCGAATCCATGCTGACTGAGATCTCAAAGGAGACGACCTCGAACGACAAAAAACGGCTCTACACCGCGCTGATCCTCACAGAGCTCAAGGAATACTCAAACAACACGAACACGCAGACGCTCAGCCCGATCAAGACCTACATCAAGGACGTCGTTGAGTACATCGGGCTCAATTACAAATCCGACATAACCACGCCAGATCTCGCCGCTAAATTCTTTGTCAGCGTGAACAAGCTCAACCGGGATTTCAAACGCTACACCGGCTCGACGATCAAGCAGTATCTTATAACGCTCAGAATGAAATACGCGCAGGCGATGCTCGCCGGGGGAGAGGGAGTCCGGAAAACCGCCGAGGAATGTGGATTCGAGAGCCTTTCCTACTTCATTCAGGCGTTCAGGCAGTATACCGGACAGACCCCGTCGGCGTTTTCCAAAAAGGCGCTCGGAAAGTTCGATTATTATTCGTAAAAAAAATGACGCTTCCGCGTCATTTTTTTAACCATATCACGCTGCGCTCATTAGCAAAGCCGGAAGCGTTGTAGAGCACGACGACGTCGTCGACCTCGATCCCCTCGGAGCCGAGCTTTTCAAGATAGCTCTCAAAGCCGGTGTTGAAGCTGCGCAGGTCGATCACGATCATGCGCTCGTAGTGGTTCGCGAGGAGCGGCAGCATACAGTGGGCGTAGGAATCCTTGGCCATCACGAGCACACGGCCGTTTTTAACGCTCGTCGTGATGTCAGCCACGCCGGGATTTCCGCCGAGATAAACTCCGTATTTGTCGCGGGTTTCGAGCTTGTCGGTCACATACAGGATGTCGGACTCGTATTCGCCGAGATTGAATACGACGTGCAGCTCCGGCTGGTTTTTCGACGTGAGATCGGTGATCACGTCCGGCTCTGAGCCGACGCCGACCTTTGCGGCGACCGTTCCCAGAAATTCGTCGGTGAGCACAGTGCGCTCAAGCTCGTCCGGCTCGATTGGCTCGATGCCGAGCGACCCGCAGAGCTCGCGATAGGCGAGATACATCCCGTCCGCCGTCCAGTGATGGTCGGTTCGGTAATAGATGTACTCGTCATTGTGGTCGAGCAGCGTCTGTCTCACGTCGACCGCTCCGGGCAGAGCCGCGACCGAGTCGAGAAGGGAGTTCTGATCCCAGACTGGCGCTCCGTAGGGCAGCCTGTCGGCGAGCACCAGCGACGCTGTGGGAGCTATCATTATCCGGACGTTGTATTTTCCGTCGAGGTCGTTTGCAAAGGTTTCTAAAATCCCGAGATTCTTTTCGAGCTGCTCAGCGTCGGGAGCGCTTCCGTCGATGAAATAGCCGCCGTCCGCGAAATAGACGCCGTTTGACTCGCGCTTGCCGATGAGCTGGTCAGCCGTGGTCTTGACGGCGATCCAGCCGTCGCGCCCGATGAACTGATCGGTGATGAACTCCTCGTAGTCCTTTGCAAAGCTTCCCGAGAAGAAGGATTTGACCGAAAGCTCCGGCATCTGAGCCAGCTCGCGGTTCTCGGTCTCGGAGGATTCTTTTACCGGAGCGAGCAGGCTCGCAAGGCTCAGCCCGCCTATCAGCGCACAGAAGACTGTCGTTGTGATTATGCTTGTTTTCATTTAATATCCGTAGCTTTCGCGAAGCGAAAGCCTCCTTGATGGGAATTTGTGGGTGGTTTTGCGGAGCAAAATCACTGATGAAATCAGTGAAAGCCACAAATTATCGGCGTGAAAATTTATTTTCACGCTTTGCGGTTTTCAGTCGATGCTGACCACATCATAGCCGAGATAATATCTGAACGCTTCCTCGAGAATAGCCTTAACATGACCGTTCGCGACGGTCGTATGGTGCTTGAAGCCGCCCCTCGCGAGCTTTATCAGCTTGTCCTGCAAATTCTCAATTCTGGCA
>CACXED010000149.1 GCA_902766575.1 uncultured Ruminococcus sp.
AAGTAAACATAAATGATATAGTAATAGTCTCGCGCTCGCGCTGCTTACCAGCAGCTCTGTTCCGCGTCGCTCACGCTCCGCGGAAGCAGGAAGCGGAAAGAACCCCGGTGCTGGCGCGCCGATCAGATCACATTGATTAACAGAATTTTCATGGAAATTACATTGATTTTTTTGGAATGTATGATATAATAAAAGCGTGAGAATATTATTTATCAGAAAAGGAAGGTGTCTGATTTGAAAAACTGCAAGAAAAAAAGCGGTGGAATGAGCGCTCTTAAGCTCGCTGTGATCATCACCGGGTCGATAGTCGCTGCGGCTGCTATTATCATGCTCGTGATGAAGCTCTGCAAGAAGAAATGCGCGCCTAAGCACTGCGCGTGCGGATGCGATGATCACGACGATATCGACTCCTGGGATATCGACGAGGACGCGCTCGGAGAGCTTGAGCTCGACGACGACTGCGAGTGCGGCTGCGACGCCGCAGGCGCTAAGGACGCCGTCGAAAGCGCTGACGCTGCTTCCGATGAGAACGAGCCGACTGAAAATCCGGACGAGGAATAATTTCCGGCTGATTCCCTGCGACAATCGAGCCTCCGCATAGCTGCGGAGGCTCCGTTTTTTATGCAAAGAAGAATCCGGAGGTCATTTCGAGATGGCTTTCTCCGCTGCCAAGAAGGATATCGTCAAGAACCCGAAGAACCTCGACATCCGCGAGCTTGAAGCATATCTGCTCCCCTCTGCGCTCGACGAGATCGCAGAGTTCATCACCGACAACTGCAACGGCGCTGTCGTTCCGATGAAGTGATCGGATCACAACGAAAAGGGACTGCCGCAGACGCGGCAGTCCTTTTTTATACTAAAAATTTACGATAGTAAAGTTTTTAGTATTGACAATACAGTTTATTTGTGCTATACTATAGGCAAGGAGGGATGATCATGTATATATCCTACGCACCGCTCTGGAAGCTGCTCGCCGAGCGCTCGCTCAAAAAGGCTGACCTCGCCGAGACCGCCGGGCTCAGCAGCCGGACTATAGCCAAGCTCACAAAGAACGAGACCGTGACCACCGATACTCTCGCGAAAATCTGCGCGGCGCTCCGCTGCTCCCTTTCGGATATCGCCGAATATGCCGACGCGCCGTCTTTCGACACGATTCAGGAGAGCTTCGCCGCGAACAGGACTCTTGTCGGCGAGACTGAGAACTGCAAGATCTACGAGCTCGACCACAGCGGCAGAAAATACCGCTTCTACGTCACAAACGAGCGCGCTGGGAAATCGACTCATATCGAATGTCGCGAAGACGGGACGGTCTACTGGGTGCAGTTCCGCGCGAGCGGGCATATCTACGGTCCGCTGAGAGTCGATAAGGTGCTCGTGAAGCCTGAACTCGACAAAAACCTGACTACAGTCGTGCTGATCATGGGCAGACCCGCGATCATAACCGGGCTTGACGACGGCATATATCATTCCGCTCACGCAAAGCCCGGACTCCCTGGAGTTTATGTGATGAGCGAAGCGGCGTTCAAATGCAGCTTCGAGGCAGAATGACTCTTGTCAGGCTATAAACCTGCCAGGGGGAACATCACCTTTGATCTACGTCGGTGAATTTTATTTATTTTAAGAACAGCTCGATAACCGGGACTATCACTCTCGGCTTTACGACCGGGAGCTTTATGACGAGCAGATCGTCCGACGCGGAGCGTCCCTCGCTGAAGTGCGAGACCTTTTTCTCCTCAAAGAGAAGCTCGCTGCCGTCGTGCAGGAACTGCGCGTAGTCGACCTTTCCGGCAAAGCCCGGAAGCTCGAGGAACTGGAAGGGATACTCGAAAAGATGGATGTAGAGTCTTGAGCCGTCCTCGCTCTGGGTGAACTTGCAGCCGTTCGGGCAGAGCGCGAGCAGCTCCGGCTCTGCCATCGTGCAGCCGTAGATCGAACGGCTGTTGTACTTCATCCAGTCGGCGTAGGCTTCGAGCGCGTTCACGGCTCTGTCGTCGAGATAGCCGCGCGAGGTAGGCCCGACGTTCATCAGCAGATTTCCGCCGACAGAGACGGTGTTTATCAGCATCTGGATGAGCATCTCGGGCGATTTCCATGTCATCTCGTCGCGGTGATAGCCCCACGAGCCCGAGAAGGTCTGGCAGGCCTCCCATGTGACGAGCTCGCCGGTCTTGGCGTGCTTGACCCAGCTCTTTGGCTGATACTGCTCGGGCGTCCAGAGATCCTGCTCGATTTCGGTGCGGTTGTCGATGATGATACCGGGCTGGAGCGAGCGCGCGGTCTCGATGAGCTTTTCAGCCTCCCAGTCGTCCTTGCCCTTGCCCTTCATCCACTCCTTGCCGGGAGCGGGCTTGTTGCCCGAGTAGGAGAAGTCGAACCAGAGTATGTCGATCTTTCCGTAGTTTGTGAGGAGCTCCGTGACCTGATTGCGCATATACTCGGCGTATTTTCTGATATCGCGTCCCTTTGATTTTTCCTCGGCGTCGGGGTCGTCGCGTCGGGGATGGAGCATATCGATCGGGAATTCGGGGTGATGCCAGTCGATGAGCGAGTAGTAGAAGCCGATCTTCAGTCCCTCGGCTCTGAAAGCGTCGACATATTCGCGGACGAGATCGCGTCCGGCGGGAGTGTTGGTGCATTTGTAGTCGGTGTACTTGGAGTCGAACATACAGAAGCCCTCGTGGTGCTTGGTGGTGAGGACGACGTACTTCATTCCGGCGGCCTTTGCAAGCCGAGCCCACTCCTTGGGATCATAGAGATCGGGGTTGAAGTATTTGAAATACTTATCGTATTTTTCCTCGGGGATTCTCTCGTTGGTCTTGACCCACTCGTGGCGCGCGGGCATGGAGTAGAGTCCCCAGTGGATGAACATACCAAAGCGGTCGTGTCTGAACCACTCGGTGTCTCCGGGAGTTTTTCTTACGGTATAGCTTGACATGGCGAGCCTCCTCAAAAAATATTTTGCGGTTTTTTCATAAAAGCACTTGAAAAACGCGGGAATTTGTTATATCATATTGTATGGACAAATCGGGAATAACAATTTCGCGTTACGACTAAATTATAGCTCAGATCGCCGCGGCTTACAAGGTAATAATTAGTCAAAAATATGGAGAATACAGTCAATCGCATCCCGATTCGCTGCGAGGTTCGGCATGATAAACGAAAAAAACTACAAGCTATGTGACAATATCAACAGTATCCAGCTCAAGGTCATCGACTACGGACACGCGCGCACCGGCTGCGAGTGGGTAGGAAGCATAGTCACACCGCCCTATGCGCGGCTCTACTACATCGTCGGCGGAGATCCCTACATAATCGAGAGCGGGAAAAGGATTCCGCTGCTTGTCGGGCACTGCTATCTGATGCCGACCGGCTACTCGTTCAGGCACGCCTGCGTGACGTCGATGGAGCAGCTCTATTTTCATATCAATCTCGCCGACAGCAGCGGCGCGGATCTGCTCCGCAGCTGTCACGGGCTGATGGAATACGAGCCGGGCGGTGGGAGCATATCGCGGCTCATCGGGCTTGCGTCGCGCGACGATCTCTACAGCGGGCTGATGCTCAGGCAGGAGATCTACAATTCGCTGCTGACCCTCGTCGGCAAATACGGCGTGAAGCTCGAGTCGATGTGCTATTCAAACTGTGTGCTGCTGGCGATCGAGTACATCCGTTCGCACCTGTCGCTTCAGCTCGGGATATCGGAGCTCGCGGCGAACTCATTCGTTTCGGAGAGCACGCTCTCGAAAAAGTTCAAAGCCGAGGTGGGCATGACGATCGGCAGCTACATCGACGACGCGATAATATTCGAAGCCGAGCAGCTTCTCTGCAAGACCGATCTGACGGTATTGCAGATCAGCGAGCGCTTCGGCTTCTGCGATCAGTTCTACTTTTCGCGGCGGTTCAAGGCGAAGTACGGCGAGACGCCGCAGAAATACCGGAAGAATCGGCCGATCTGAGCGGCGCTTCAGCGCCGGGGAACAGAGCCGCCGAAGGCGGCGCGGGCGCGAGCGGCGCGAGTTCCCGAGCGGCGCGACAGCGCCGGGAGTTCTCCTTGGGTTTCCCGCTTCCGCGGAGCGTGAGCGACGCGG
>CACXED010000150.1 GCA_902766575.1 uncultured Ruminococcus sp.
CCGCCAGACTTGGCTTCGAGGTAGACCTCGCCCTCGCCGCTTCCCGCGCCTCCGTGGCAGTCGATTACCCGACCTGATTCGCAGCCCTCGGGCAGCGGGAGAACATATCTGAACCATGTCGAGCCGTCGTCGCTCCAGTAGACGGTCGGCTCGGGCTGCTCGGAGTAGACCCGGAAGCTGACGCGGCTCATAAAGGCTTTGCCCTCGCAAATCGGCTCTCCCTCGGGCAGCTCCGACGGCTCGGGGTAGGGAACCGTCCGGTTGAAATACATCGTCCCCTGCGAAAACGAAACAATTATATATTCTCCGTAGGGCGCGACCTCTATCAGCTCGTCCTCGAAGGTCGGCTCGTAAAGGCTGCTGAACTGAGCCGCGCAGTCGGCGAGCGTTACCTCGTCGCCGGTGTAGAGGTCGAAAAATTCCCGCGCGGTCAGCTCCCGGTCGGTATCCAGATCGTAGTAATAGCAGTCGCCGATAAGCTCGTCGGACGCTCCGGCGGCGAGCTTGCGGGTGATTACTTCGATGAAGATCAGATCTCCGTCGCGTTCGGATTGGAAGTCAATCTGCCGCTGAGTCTCGGTCGAGCCGGATTCGGTCAGCTCGGTGATTTCCCGCTCATATTGCGAGGTGTATTTTTCGTAAATTTTTTCGTTGAGAGCCTTAGCACCGGGTTTGTCGGAGATTATCGCCGGGATTTTCAGCGACCAGACCCGGTCGGAACCGCGGTTCGGGTCGAAGCCCTCGTTTTCGATCTCAAGCTCGAAGCAGGCGGCGACGTCGCCCTCCGCGCCGACCGGCTCGATTTTATAGCTGTCGATCAGCGACGCGCTCTCAACTGCGGCGCTCTCGGTCAGAGCGCCTGATGTTTCTGCTCCGGCTTCCGGCAAATTGTCCGAGCATCCGGCTAAAAGCAGGGCTAAAATAAGTACGAGCGCAAATTTCATCCGGGGATTTTCCTCCTAATCCGATATCTTTATGGGGCCTTATTTGTAAGAGCTTCCTTTAATTGATCAAGCTCAGCGGCCTGTTCTTTGAGCGCTGCTTTATACTGCTCAAGCTCGGCGGTTTGTTCTTTGAGCATTGCTTTATATTGTGCAAGCTCGGCGGTTTGTTCTTTGAGTATTGCTTCATATTGTGCAAGCTCAAGCCGGTATTCGGCCGTTTTGTCGGATTGCCGCTGCATTTCGGTTATATCCTGCGTTTCGGAAAGCCGGTCGAGAGCATCCTGTAGCTCGGAATCAAACAGCTCATTTCCGGGCTGAGAGTCGTTGCTCCCAATGGAAAGGAGAAATTTCTCTCCCTCGAAGATGAGATAATGCATATTTCTGTAATCCGGGCAGAACCATCCGCCATTTCCGACCTCCTCGGCCACAAACATTCCGCCTGCCATCGGCATTTTTGAGAGATCCTCCGAAAACAGGTCAAAATTGACGCAATAAGCATCGAGCTTGCGGCCATCGAAGTCGTCGTAGGTATGTATAAGCTCCAGCGAGGTTATGCGCCAGTCGCTGACTTTGCATAGGTCGCTGCGGTAGTTTTGAAAGTAATCTTTCACATATGATGCGGCAGTATCGCAAACATACTGAGGGATTCCGTCGAAGCTGACCGTCCGTTCGGAGCAGCCGATGAACGACAGCAATGTTATAGCGATTAACAGCAATGCTGCTGTTACCGATGCGGCGGAACGGGGCTTATTTTTTACTGTGATCATAACTATCCTCTCTTTCAGAATACATCAGGAAATACATTCGTTGGCAAAGATTTTCAGATGCGGATTCAGTGAGTTTGCAGAGGTATTGCCTTGATCAGCTGCTTGAAAAATGCTCGGTCTCGGGTAATCTTTCAGAACAGCCGCTCGGCAGGGCTAAAATAAGTACGAGCGCAAATTTCATCTGGAGTCCTCCTTGTAATACCTTTGCTTTATTAGACGGAGAAATCCGATAGAAGTTGCGCTCAGATTGTGAATGATTTGTAAATTACTGGCTTGCGAGCAGCTCCGAGACGGTGACGAACTCAAAGCCCTCGTCGAGCAGCGCAGGAATGAATTTCCTCAGCGCGTCGGGAGTCGGGCTGTCTCGCCCTATGAAGTCGTGGCAGAGGATTATCGACCCCGATTCGGTCTCGTTTATCACCATGTCGACGATCTGATCGACCGGCGTGTGCGCCCAGTCGCGCGTGTCGACCGTCCAGAGTATCAGCGTGTAGTCGTTCGCCTCGGCGAGCTCCTCGGCGCTGCGCTTGAATGATCCCTCGGGCGGGCGAAAGAGCTTCGGTCGGTAGTCGGCTATCTCGTTGAGCAGACGCTCGGTGCGCAGGATCTCGTCGGTGAGCTGCGCGCTCGTCAGCTTTTTCATCTTCGGGTGTGACCAGGTGTGATTGCCGACCTCGTGACCCTCGGAGAGCTCGCGGAGTATCAGTTCGGGATAGCGCTCGGCGAGCTCGCCGACCACGAAAAAGGTCGCTTTTGCGCCGTATTCCTTTAGAATATCGAGTATCTCTCCGGTGTATTTGTAGTGCGGCCCGTCGTCAAAGGTCAGCGCGATGCGCTTTGAGTCGTTGTCGTGACGGTAGACGACCGCCGAATCCTCCGCGCCGAGCCCGAGACTCAGCGCGGCGCATAGAATAATGAATAAAACCGAGCGTTTCCAAGCTCTCACAGCCCGCACAGCTCCCTTATCGAACCGAACCGGTAGCCCTCGGCTTCAAGCTCGGTCAGGAAACGGTCGAGTATCGCGGTGTTGGTAGCGCTTGTCGGATGGAGCAGCAGTATCTCGCCGTTGTGGACGTGAGCGAGCAGCTTTTTCAGCGACGCTTCCGGGTCGGGCTGCCTGTCGTTGTCCCAGTCGGCGTAGGCATAGCTCCAGAAGATAGTCTTATAGCCCATCTCGCTGACGATTTTCAGATTGTCCTCGGTAAAGCTGCCCTCGGGCGGACGGTAGATTTTTGCCATCTCGTGACCGGTCAGCTCCCGGCAGAGCTTTTCAAGCCCGCCAAGCTCGGTCTCGAAGTTCTCGCGGGTGCCGTATTTTGCCATGTTTTTGTGCTTCATCGTGTGATTTCCGACGGTGTGTCCCTCGTCGAACATCCGCTTGACAAGATCGGTGTTCCGCTCGATGAGGTTTTCGAGGATGAAGAAGCAGCCCTCGGCGTTGTGAGCCTTGAGCGTGTCGAGCACCTTTTCGACATTGCCGTTCTCATAGCCCGCGTCGAAGGTCAGGTAGATGACCTTATCCTCGCAGTCGTCGCTATGC
>CACXED010000151.1 GCA_902766575.1 uncultured Ruminococcus sp.
AGATTATCTCTACATCCCGCTCGGCGGCAACCGCGTCTCCAAGCCGAGATGGATATTCAACATCGCGGTCGTCTGGATGGCGACCGGACTCTGGCACGGAGCGGCGTGGAATTTCGTCCTCTGGGGCGTATTCTTCGCGGTATTCCTGATGATCGAGAAGCTCTGGCTCCTGAAGCCGCTCAAAAAGAGCCGCGTGCTCTGTCATATCTACGTCATGCTGCTCGTCGTGATCAGCTTCCTGATCTTCGACGCGGCGGATATTCCGTCGGCGTTCTCGGGTATTGCGGCGCTGTTCGGAGCGGGTGGACTGCCGCTCTCAAACTTCACGAGCGTCTATATGCTTCGAAACTACGCGGTGATTCTGATAATCGCGATAATAGGCTCGACCGCGCTCCCGGCAAAGCTCTTTGCAAAATTCGAAAAGTCCAAGGCGGGCTCGATCCTGACGGTACTCGAGCCGCTCGGGCTGACCGCGCTGCTCGCCGTCTGCACCGCATATATGGTCGACGGATCTTACAATCCGTTCCTGTATTTCAGATTTTAGGGGGCTTTCAATGAACACAAGGCTAAGAAATTTCGCAACGGTCATCCTTGTCGGCGGATTTGTCGCGATCTTCTCGCTCTGGGCATTTCTGAAGCCCGACGACGAGTTTTCGATCAGCGAGCGTCGCTATCTCGCGGCTTTTCCGGCGCTGAACTCCGACTTCGGCAGCAAATTCGAGTCCTACGCCACCGATCAGTTCCCGCTGCGCGACGGTTTTCGCCGGGTCAAGGCGCTGACGGCGCTCGGAGTCTTTCAAAAGCGCGACAACAACGATATCTACGTCGTCGACGGCAGTGCTTCGGAACTCAACTATCCGCTCTCCGAGTCCTCGATAAAGTACGCCGCAGAGCGTTTCAGATTCATAAACGACAAATTTCTCGCAGACGCTCACAGCGTAAGCTATGCGGTGATTCCCGACAAGAACAGCTTTTTAGCCGCGGAGAACGGCTATCCGGCGGTCGATTTAGATGAGCTAAAAACTATCTTCGGCGAGAATATGGATTTTGCAGAGGAGATCGACCTCTCCGATCTGCTTACTGTCGACGATTTCTACCGTACCGATTCCCACTGGCGTCAGGAGAAGCTGCTCCCTGTCGCAAAGCGCATCGCGGAAAGCATGGGCGTCGGGCTCAGCGCCGAATACGACGAGATCTCGCTCGACACGCCGTTTCGCGGAGTTTACTACGGACGCTCGGCGCTCCCGCTGAAGCCGGACAGTATATCATATCTCACCAACGATTTTCTTGAGAATCTCGAGGTCTACGACGCCGAGACAGACTCCTATCTTCCGGTCTACGATCTCTCGAAAGCCGACGGGCGCGATCCGTATGAGCTTTTCCTGTCCGGCGCAAAGTCGCTGCTGACAATCGAAAATCCCGACTCTACAAACGAGCGCGGGCTGGTGATCTTCCGGGACTCCTTTGGAAGCTCGCTGTCTCCGCTGCTTTTTGAGGGCTGGAGCCGCGTCACGATCGTCGACATCAGATATATCATGCCCGAATATCTCGGACGCTTTATCGACTTCACCGACTGCGACGTGCTTTTCATCTACAGCTCCTCGGTGCTGAACAGCAGCGGAATGATCAAATGAACGGATCCCCCAAGCGGGGATCTTTTCGCACTCAGGCTCGGATGGATTATGTAGGGTTTCGACAATTTCCTTTCGCGTGAGATAAAGAATTTTGACGTCTGAATTTATCGAAATATCTTGACAAACCACTTTCGCGGTGATATAATATAGTCAGTATAAAACAGATTAAACCGTTGAAGCGGAGATCAAACCGTCATGGACGCGATACAGAGAGCGCGGAAAGCTGAGAGCCGCGCATGAGATGTCGGACGGCAAATGGACCGCCAAGGGCCTTTTGGGGAAAGGATTTCTTCCGAGTATCCGGGACGTGATTCTGCGTAAAGGAAAAGATATGTGAAGGCATATCGCAAAGTGTACGGCTCAGTGCCGTAAAATAAGGTGGCACCGCAGGTTGTATCCTGTCCTTATAAAATTCACTCGGGTGAACTTTGTACGGATGGGATCATTTGTTTTATACGGAGGTCTCCGTAGGCACAGCGGACGGCTTTCGAATTAAATGTGCGGAAAGGCAAAGTCATGAAACGCTTTATTTCACTTCTTCTCGTTATCGCTCTCGCCGCAATGGCTGCGCTCTCGATGGTCTCCTGCGGAGATTCCGGAAAGATCAAGATCGCTATCGTCCAGCCGATGGATCACACCTCTCTCAATCAGATCCGCGACAAGATAATTTCGACCCTCGAGGAGCTCGGTTATACCTCCGACAAGGCTGAGATCATCCAGAAAAACGCCTCCAACGACGCTTCCCTGCTCCCGTCGATCTACGACAGCCTGATCTCCGAAAACGTCGATGTGATAATCCCGATCGGCACCGGCGCGGCTCAGGTCGCGGCTTCCAAGACCGACAAGATACCGATAGTCTTTGCGGCTGTCTCCGATCCGGTAGTCGCCGGACTGGTCACCTCGCTTGACAAGACCGACAAGAACATCACCGGCGTCTCCGACTCGATAGACGTTGAGTCGATCTTCGCTCTCGCCAAGGAGCTCACTCCCAACGCCAAGACCTTCGGTCTCGTCTACAACGCCAGCGAGATCAACTCCAGCACCAAGATCGAGCGCGCCAAGGAATACTGCAAGGCTAACGGTCTCAGCTACAAGGAAGCGACCGTGACCTCTACCGCCGATATGCAGCAGGCTATCGCGGCTATCGCGCCCGACGTCGACGCCTTCTTCACTCCCGACGACAACACCGTCGCTTCCGCGATGAACGTCTACGCAAGCTTCCAGAAGCAGTATAAGGCTCCGATCTACTGCGGAGCAGACTCGATGGTCAAGGACGGCGGCTTTGCGACCTACGGCATCGACTACGACGTGCTCGCAACTCAGGTCGCGCAGATGACCGACCGTATTCTCAAGGGAGGAAAGATTTCCGACAACCCGGTTGAGCTCGTCGCCAACCCCGCAAAGCTCATCAACAAGACCGTCGCGGACGATATCGGAATCAAGATTTCCGACAACGTTCTCGCCGAGTACACGATAATCGGCTGATAAGCCGATCCGACAGGATTTTAATAAATAACAGAAGTTTTCAATTATAATTGGAGACTTCTGTTATTTCGGTATGATCAGCAATTCTCAGTTAATTACTTTTTGGAAGAAAGGACGCCTTTACATCGGCGCTTAACGGCAGCTGCGCTCTGATGTAAGGCGATGGTCGCAGAAATGACGCACCTGATCTTCGGCGCGGTACAGCTCGGTCTCATCTACGCGATAATGGCGATGGGCAACTACATATCCTTCCGCGTGCTGAATATCCCTGACCTGACGGTCGACGGCTCGTTCGCGCTCGGAATGGCGGTTTCGGTAATGACCGCGGGAGCGGGACACCCGTTTCTCGCGCTGCTGCTCGCTCTGCTCGCCGGAGCGGGAGCCGGACTCATAACCGGACTTTTGCAGACAAAGGTCGGCATAAACCCTATCCTCGCGGGAATACTCACGATGACCGCGCTCTATTCGGTCAACCTGTTCGTGATGAACGGCAAGGCTAACCAGTCGCTGTTCGGCAAGGAGACGGTATTTTCGGCAGTCAGAAAGCTCTTTCCGGAGGGAACGCTCGCGGATAATATCTCGAAAACGCTCGTCGTTCTGGTAATAGTCGCGATAGTCGCTTCGATAGCGGCGGTATTCTTCAAGACCCGAACCGGAATGGCTATCCGCGCCACCGGAGACAACGAGGAAATGGTCAGAGCCTCCTCGATCAACGCCGACGTCACCAAGTGCATCGGCTTCGCGATGGCGAACGCCTGCATAGCTCTCGCCGGAGGTCTCGTCTGCCAGTACAATCAGTCGGCGGACACCGGATACGGAAGCGGTATGCTCGTCGTCGGACTCGCGTCGGTGATCATCGGCGAGGCGGTTCTGAGACACGGCGGAGTGACCCGCGGACTGATATCGGTCGTGGTAGGCTCGGTGCTCTATCAACTGATAATCGCGCTGGCGCTCAAGGTGAATCTGCTGCCCGCGTACGGACTCAAGTTCGTCTCGGCGACGATAGTAGCGGTCGCGCTCGCGATGCCCAAGATAAAATCCACCTTCTCGCGTCTCTTTTCAAAACGGAGGGCTGAAAAATGATGCTCGAGCTTCAAAATATCAAAAAGACCTTCAATCCCGGAACAGTGAAC
>CACXED010000152.1 GCA_902766575.1 uncultured Ruminococcus sp.
GCCATGATCTCGGGATTGATGGTTCTGCCGTCCTCGTAGTACTGGGTGCAGGCTTCGGTGGTGATGGTGAAGCCCTGAGGAACAGGGAGACCGAGGTTGGTCATCTCCGCGAGGTTGGCGCCCTTACCGCCGAGAAGCTCGCGCATCTTTGCGTTGCCCTCGGAGAAAAGGTAACAATACTTTTTGCTCATTAGGTATACCCTCCATATATAAAAATCAGCACGGTTATACAAGGCTCCGCCGAGACGCTTTCGCCTGATTTGAAAAAAGAACGCGAAAAAGCACAGTCGGCGGCTGCAATTTACATTATACCATATTCTCGGGCAAATATCCAGAGTATTTTGAAAAATTTATAATTTTCTTCGTTTTTATTCATAAAGAATCCGAATTCGGTTGAAAATTGTAGCTTTCGCATAAAATCCGATTCAAAATTGATACTGAGAATCCCTCCGGAGCGCTTCGGAAGCGATTTTCCAAAAGCGGTATTGACAAATCATAGAAAAAAGCGTATAATTTATGTGTAATGAGGTATAAGTTAATAGCAGACCTAAAAGGGGGAATACGATGAAAACTATCGTCAAGACCGCGCTTGCCGCTGCCGGAGCTGCCGCAGTCGGTACGCTCTCGGCTTACGTCACGACAAAGGTTCTGGTCGACGCCGCGCTCGACCGGAATATACCGCAGATAATGTACCGTTCCGGGAGCCGCGTCTCCGGCTCAAAATCGAGCGACGCCTACAGACAGGCGCGAAAGGAGGCAGCGGAGCGTCTGCTCGCGCGGGAGAGCGAGACTGTCGAGCTGACCGCCCGCGACGGCGAGCGTCTCATCGGGCATCTAATCGGAGAGAGCCGGGCAAAGCGGCTGATCATCGCGGTACACGGCTGGCGCTCGAGCTGGACGCGGGATTTCGGCATCATCTCGGATTTCTGGCTTGACGACGGCTGCGCGGTGCTCTTTGTCGAGCAGCGCGGTCAGGGCGAGAGCGGCGGCGAGCACATGGGCTTCGGGCTTCTGGAGCGCTATGACTGCGCCGATTGGGCGGTCTGGGCGTCGGAGCGCTTTTCGGGCGAAAAGGAGCTGCCGATCTACCTTGCCGGAGTCTCGATGGGAGCGGCTTCGGTGCTGATGGCGTCCTGTCTCGAGCTGCCGCACTGTGTCAGGGGGATAATCGCGGACTGCGGCTTCACCTCTCCCGACGCGATCTGGCGGCACGTTGTGAAGCACAATCTCCATCTCAGCTATAAGCTCCGGCGGGCAATCGCCGACTCGATCTGCAGAAGAAAGCTCGGAGTCGGCGCGTCCTCGTTCACAACGACCGAGGCGCTGAAGCGCGCGCGGCTCCCGGTGCTGTTCATCCACGGCAGCGACGACAGCTTTGTCCCGGTGGAAATGACCTTTGAGAACTACAAGGCCTGCGTCTCCGAAAAGCGGCTTCTCATCGTCCCCGGAGCCGGACACGCGATGAGCTTCTACGTCGAGCCCGAGAGCTACAGGCGCGCGGTACGGGATTTCTGGCGGGACTTCTGCTGAGCCGGAAAGGCTTGATCTGCAAAAAAAGATGGTCATCGGAAAAAAGCTCCGGCGACCATCATTTCTTATTTTTTCCCGCCGCAGCCGATATATGCCTTGAGCAGCTCGCAGATATCGTAAAGCGGGCGCTGACCCTTGATTTTCCAGCTTACCGTTCCGCGTCCGGCGAGCTGGATGTTCAGCGTCATATTCGCCTTTGACGCCGCTTCGGCAAAGCGCATCGGGTCGAGCTTTTCGGGGATCAGAGTCATCAGCTGACCCTTCTGCTCCAATTTCGGGATCCGCGCAGTCGAGCAGAGCGCTCTTGCGAGCGACACATACATAAGAGTGTCGGCGGGCTTCGGTATCTCTCCGAAGCGGTCCATCAGCTCGTCGGCGAGGTCGTCCAGATCCTCCGGCGTCTCGATGTGCGCGATCTTTTTGTAGATATCCATGCGCTGGGACTCGCTGCGGATATACTTTTCGGGCAGGTAGGCGTCCATCGAGACGTCGACCGCCGACTCGAATTTCGGCTCGAGAGCCTCGCCCTTTTCCTCGAGCACCGCGTCGTTCAGTATCTTGACGTAGAGATCGTAGCCTATCGAGTCGAGCTGACCGTGCTGTTCGGCTCCGAGCAGATTTCCCGCGCCGCGTATCTCGAGGTCGCGGAGCGCGATCTTGAAGCCCGAGCCGAACTCGGTGTACTCGCGCATCGCCGAGAGACGCTTGGTCGCGACCTCGGAGAGCGTCATATGCGGAGGATAGGTGAAATAGGCATAGGCGCGTCGGCTCGAGCGTCCGACCCGTCCGCGCAGCTGATGCAGCTGCGAGAGCCCGAGCCGGTCGGCGTGGTCGATTATCAGCGTGTTGGCGTTGGGAACGTCTACGCCCGACTCGATAATTGTCGTGCTGATGAGAATGTCTATCTCGCCGAGCACCATGCCGCTCCAGATATCCGAGAGCTGCTCCTTGTCCATCTGACCGTGAGCCGTCGCGATCCGGGCTTCGGGGACGGCTTTTGAAATGCGCATAGCCACGCCGTCGATATCGTCCACCGTGTTGTGGAGGAAGAAAACCTGACCTCCGCGCCGGAGCTCCTTTTTTATCGCCTCGGTGATGATTATATCGTCGTACTCCATGACAAAGGTCTGCACCGGGAAGCGGTCGCCCGGAGCCTCGTCGAGCACCGACATATCGCGTATGCCGCTCATCGCCATGTTCAGCGTGCGGGGTATCGGAGTCGCGGTCAGGGTCAGCACGTCGACGTTTCCGGCGATCTGCTTGAGCTTTTCTTTCTGCGCGACGCCGAAGCGCTGCTCCTCGTCGACGATGACGAGCCCCAAATCCCTGAAGGTCACGTCGCTTGAGACGAGACGGTGAGTTCCGACGATAATGTCGACGTCTCCGCGTCTGAGCTTTCTGAGAGTCTCCGCCTGCTGCTTTGGCGTTCTGAAGCGCGAGATCATGTCAACCTTGACCGGGAAGCCTCTCATGCGCGACAGCAGGGTCTGATAATGCTGCATCGCGAGTATCGTCGTCGGGACGAGCAGCGCGACCTGCTTGCCGCTCATGACCGCCTTGAACGCCGCGCGCATTGCGACCTCGGTCTTGCCGAAGCCCACGTCTCCGCAGAGCAGACGATCCATCGGGACTTTGCTCTCCATGTCCTTCTTGATCTCGTTCACCGACTGGAGCTGACCCTCGGTCTCCTCGTAGGGGAAAGCGGCTTCGAACTCGCGCTGGAACTCGTCGTCCGGCTCAAAGGCGAAGCCCTCGCGGCGCTGACGCTCGGCGTAGAGCCTGATAAGCTCCTTTGCCATGCTTTTCGCGGCGAGCTTTGCCTTGGTCTTGGCCTTGATCCAGTCGCTTCCGCCCATCTTTGAGAGCTTGACCCCTCCGCCCTCGGTGCGCGAGCCGATATACTTCGACACCATATCGAGCTGATCGGTCGGAAGATAGAGCATATCGCTGCCGGCGTATTTGATTTTGATATAATCCTTTGTTACGCCGACGACGGTCAGCTGCTCGATACCGAGATACTGTCCGATACCGTGGTTCTGATGGACGACATAATCGCCGATCTCGAGGTCGTTGTAGGAGAGGATCTTCTCCTGCGAGCTGCGGGAGTGCTTCGCCTTTCGTCCGTGGGAGAGGATCGTCCGCGAATAGGAGTTCGGATTCTGGTACATCGACAGCAGGGCAAAGCGCGTGTCGGTCAGCTCGAATCCGGCTAAATTGTACCCGGTGACAACGAGCGTCACCCGCTCGGGGAGCGTCAGTATGCCGTAGGGCTTATCGTCGGGCTGACGGATAGCCTGAAGTCCATGCTCGGAGAGGGCGTCGATGACGCTGCGCGCCGTGACCTCGTTCTCGCAGAGCAGCACCGTGCGGAATTTTCCGGCGGCGTAGGAGCCGAGATCCTCGCAGAGCAGTTCGATATTGTCGGCGTAGGAGACCGTCTGCTTTGTCCGGTAGGCGAACATTCCCGAGAGCTTCATTCCCGAAACGCCCGACACAAAGGCGTTGCAGAGCAGCGCTCCCGAGCGGTCGAGAAAGACCTCAAGGCTGTCAAGATGCCTTGAGTAGTCGGAATATTTCGCCGAGACCTCGCCCTTTTCGAGCAGAGCCTCGACCTCGCTTCCGATGTGGAAATCGTAAGCCTTCATCCGCTCCGAGCAGGAGACCGACTCCTGCACGAACACGAGCGGATGTCTCAGTCCGCAGCGTATGGCGGCGTCGGCGGCAAAGTCGGCGAGAGTGGCGTGCTCGGGGTAGACGATCGACATATATTTGTCGATGAAATTCAGCTCGAGACCGCCGTCTATCGCTTCAAGCTCGGCCGAGAGCTCGGCTCTGACCCGCTCGTCCTTCGCCCTTGAGAGCTGAGCCTTCACCGCCGCGCGGATCTCCTGCCGCTTTTCTGCGCCGTAGATGAGCTCTCTGGCCGGGGTTATCGTCACCTCGGAGATATTCTCGATCTTCCGCTGGGTCATGACGTCGAAATAGCCCATCTGGTCGATCTCGTCGTCAAAAAGCTCTATTCTGACCGGATTGTCGGAATCGGGCGGGAAGATATCTATAATTCCTCCTCTGACCGAATACTGACCCGTGCCGTCGACCATCTCGGTGCGGACGTAGCCGTTCGATTCGAGGTAAGAGGCGAGCTCTGCAAGGTCGCAGGGCTTTGTGCGGTCGATGCTTATCGTCCCCTCGCGAAGCAGAGCCGCGGGGATCGTGAACTGCATCGCGGCGTCGGGAGTGGCTATGACGCAGTCGCAGGAGCCGTCCGGCGAGACGAACGCCGAGAGCGCCCTGAGCCGCTCGTGCTCGTATTCCCTCGACGCGACGATATTGTGGAACACAAGATCCCGCAGAGGATAGTTCAGCGGCTTCAGCGACAGCTCGGAGAGCGCGTTATAGAGCTTAAGACCCTCCTTTTCGTCGGGGACGAGGATGAGCGCGGGGACATGATACCTGTCGCGCAGCTTTCCTATGACCGCGGCGTAGAAAACCGCCCGCGCGCCCTCGCAGAGCCCGCTGACGAGCACCGGATGCGTGCTTTCGTGCCTGCGGGCTTCGATCAGCTTCAGTATCTCGGAGGTCTCGCTCTCGAGCAGCATCGCGTCCGGCGCGAGGGCTATTTTACTGTTGATATCCGGCATAAATCCTCCTTTGAGATCAGTTGAGAATATTCATCGCGCGGTCAAGGTCTCCCGAGACGATGAGCGGGAGATTATCGGCTGTGCGGGTCAGAGCGTCGAAAAAGAGCTTCTTGTCGGCGTCGGGAAAGGTTCCGAGCACCCATGCGGCGAGATCGTAATCGGGATGCGGCTTTGCTCCGACTCCGAGCCGCACCCTCGGAAATCCGTCCGAGCCGAGCTGGTAGATTATGGACTTGAGTCCGTTATGCCCGCCGTCGCTGCCCTTTCTGCGGACGCGTATTTTACCCGGCGCAAGGCTGATGTCGTCGCAGAAGACGATGATGCTCTCCGGCGCGAGCTTATAGAAATCCGCGGCGTCACGGATAGCCTCGCCGGAGTTGTTCATATAGGTCTGGGGCTTCATGACGAGTCCCCGTCTGCCGGCTATGGTCAGCTCTCCGACAAGCGAGCGGAAGCGCGAGCGGTCGACTCTGAAATTATATTTTTCCGAAAAATAGTCGACGGCGAGAAAGCCCGCGTTGTGGCGGGTGAAGGTATAGTCGCCGCCCGGATTGCCGAGCCCGGCTATTATGAACGAGATCGGCTTTGCCGGTTCTGCCGGAGCCTTCTCGATTTTCTTGAAAAGGTCGAATATATCTGCCATTTCCGGATCTCCTTTGAGGTCGTAAGTAGTCTGAACGCCGAAAAAGCCCACAGGGGCGCTGACCTCGTGGAACGGCGTATGTATTGCCGCCGACGCGTTATCCGCATAGGCGTGCAAATATAATTATACCACACAACGCTTCTTTATGTCAAGAAATTTTTTGAAAATTATGGCTCCATAGTGGCGGCAGCGTGACGCTGCACCCAAAGTCAAGGTTTGTCTCTGCGCCGCCGCTTGTCTCCGGCTCATCAAACATAGTGCGTCGCAGAAAAAATATTAGCACCGACTCAAAAATACGCGTATTTCGCGTACTTCGCGTATTGGCGATTACAAAAATATCATGTAATATCGAATATAATTATTGAATACAGCCAAAAAGTATTGCCGTCAGCCATAAGCCCATCAAACACGGGTATTTGTCACTTTCGCGACGCGCTATGTTTGATGAGCCGCAAGCTAACGGCGGCGCAGGAATAA
>CACXED010000153.1 GCA_902766575.1 uncultured Ruminococcus sp.
ACGACTGGCGTATTCCGGTCGATGTGACGCTCAGAAACGACGACGCAAAGGAGCGCACTGTCACGGTCAGATGCGATATCCTCGACGGCGAGAATGTAGTCGCCTCGACCGAGCTCGGAACGATCACCATCGGCGCAAAGGACAAGGGCGACATTCACCTCGAAACCGCACTCGCCGAGCCTAAGCTCTGGGACTGCGACAGCCCGAACCTCTACGGCGCGGTCGTCAGAGTTTTCGACGGCGAGAACGAGATAGACACGTTCAGAACCCGTTTCGGCTTCAGAACCATTCGCTTCGACCCGAACCACGGCTTCTTCCTGAACGAAAAGCAGACCAAAATCAAGGGCGTCTGCTGTCATGAGGACTACGGTCTGCAGGGCAAGGCGGTATCCGATTCGGTCAAGCGTCTGAGACTCGAAAGACTCCGCGAAATGGGCGCGAACGGCTATCGAACCTCGCACTATCCGCAGAGCGAGTATACCTTCGACTGCTTTGCCGAGCTGGGCTATCTTGTCATGGCCGAGACCCGCTGGTTTGAATCGACCAAAGAGGGGCTTGAGCAGATGGAAATGCTGATCAAGTGCCACCGGAACAATCCGGCGGTCATAATGTGGTCGCTGGGCAACGAGGAGCCGCTCCACAACAATCCGATCGGAAAAAGAATCTTCGTCACGATGCGCGAGCATGGCAAGCGGCTCGACAACACCCGTCCCTATACGACCGCCGTCTCGAACAATCCCGCCGCTGCTCCGGTCATGGACGAGGTCGATATAATCGGAATCAACTACAATCTGCGCGACTACGACTCGCTCCACGAGAAGTTCCCGGACAAGATGATCTTCGCGTCCGAATGCTGCGCGGTCGGATCGACCCGCGGCTGGACGCTCGACGACTGCCCGAAGCGCGGATATCTGCACTGCTACGACAACCGCACCGGCTGGTTCATGTCCCGCGAGGTCACATGGAAGTTCCTGACCGAGCGCGAGTGGATCGGCGGCGGCTATCAGTGGGCGGGCATCGAGCATCGCGGCGAGACCGAATGGCCGAGACTCTGCTCTCAGTCGGGCGCGCTCGACCTGTTCTTACAGAAGAAGGACGCATTCTACGAGAACAAGGCTCACTGGACCGACGAGCCGATGGCGCATATCCTGCCGCACTGGAACCTCGCCGGACGCGAGGGCGAGGATATCTGGGTCTGGGTTTACACCAACTGCGACGAGATCGAGCTTGTTCAGGACGGCGAGACTGTCGGGCGCGTTCAGGTCGAAAAGTACGGTCACGCCGAGTTCCATGTAATCTATCGTCCCGGAAGGCTCGAGGCAAAGGGCTACAGAAAGGGCGAGCTTGTCTGCTCGGACGTCGTCGAGACGACCGGAGCGCCGGTCGCGCTCGAGCTGGAGCTTCAGAACAAGCACCCGATCGGAAAGTGGGACACCGCGGTATTCAACTGCTACGCGCTCGACGCCGAGGGCAGGAGGGTTCCCGACGCTTCGCCGTTCATCAGTTTCGACACGAACGCCGCCGGAACTATCGTCGGCACCGGCTCGGATATCAGCGACCACACGCCGGTTCCCTGCATGGATCGGAAGATGCGCGCCGGTATCGCGTCGGTCTGCGTAAAGACCCGAGGCGGAGAGACGCTGAGAGTCTACGCAAAGGCCGATGGTCTCAAGCCAGCTTCTATCGCGATAGAGCTGAAATAATAACAAAAAGAGCCGGATATTCCTGTATGCGGAGCCGGAATATGCGAACAGGATTTACTCGAATTTCTTATACTTAAGGCAATACCGCACAATTCCAAGTGTACAGCTGGGATGGCTTGTTTCGCAAGTCATCCCAGCTGTGTGCTTAAGGCGTGAATTGTGCGGAAGCTCTTGCCCTCGGGCGGAGCTTTTTTTCATATCATGTGTCTGATATGATTTTTACGGTAGTTGCTCGGCGAATAGCCGGTAAAGCGCCTGAAGGTGCGCCGGAAATAGGCGCTTGACGAAAATCCGAGCTGTTCGCTCAGGTCCTCAACCGACAAAGCGGGATAATCGATCAGCATACGTTCGGCGTTCGATATAACGACGCTGTTTTTGTATTCGATAAACGACCGCCCGGTCGCTTTTTTGAACAATATATAGAAATACGGTTCGGACAGACAGCACAGCGACGCCAGCTCCGCAACCGATATTTTTTCGGTCAGGTGCGTCTGAATATATTCAAAAGCCGGCTCAAGGCGCGGATCGATCACGCTGCTTTTATTTATGTCAAGTCGGAGCGTGACGAGCGAAATGATTCTATAGAGGTCGGATATCAGCTCGAGCTCCGCGCATATGTTTTCTGTCTCGCTCTCTATAGCCGTACGATTCTGTCCGTACTTCCGGAGTATCTGCTCAAATTCGCCACGGGTATCGCTGCCGATCGGTTCAACGCGCTGAATCATTGTCCGTCTTGAATTGAATATCCCGCCGGACAGCTCAAAATGCAGCGATATACAATCAGATTCGGCCTTGTCTCCGCCATGCCAGATTGCCGTATAGGTAGATCCCTGCGGAATATAAAACAGCTCTCCGGCGTGGATCTCACCGCAGCGCAGCTCATCGGAATTTCCGAAATTCTGTTTATAGCTCCAGCTGCCGCTCAGAATATAGCCGATTGAGCTGAACGGTCTTGGCAGCTTACTGTAGTCGTCAATGACATTATCTCGGTTTGTGTAATGTCCGGTGCGAAAATATTTGAGATCCCATCGGCTTATATTCAACATAGCCCATCTCCCATTACAGAATAATTATAGAATCGTTCTCATTTTTTATATTATACTGTATTTTAATTCACCTGTCAAGATGGTATAATTATAATCATAAAAACCGGCATAAAATGCCGACAGGAGGGACACTGGACTTATGGCAAAAACCGTACTTATAACCGGCGGAGCTTCAGGAATGGGACTGCTCTGCGGAAAATGTTACGCAAAGGAGGGCGCGAACGTCGTCCTCGTTGACAAGAACAGGGAGGCGCTCGACAGATGTGTCGCCGAGATCGCCGCATATCCTGCAAATGTCGTCGGAGTAGATATCGACATCCGCGACTACGAAAAGGTCTGCTATGCCCGCGACCGGGCGGTAGAAGCCTTCGGAGCGATTGATATTCTCATCAACTGCGCGGGAGGAGCGGAATGTCGGATCTGCGGAGTCGGAGGCGAGTTCTTCAACATTCCGATAGAGGCGTACGATTTCAGCATTGACGTAAATCTGAAGGGCGCGCTGTATTTCGACCACGCGGTGATGGCTCAGATGGCAAAGCAGAATTCCGGCGTGATAATTCACCTCGGCTCGATCGCGGGCGAGGAGGGAACGCCGAACGATATCGGCTACTCTGCGTCAAAATCCGCGCTGATGAACGGAATGACCAAATCGATCGCCCTCGCCGGCGCGAAGTATAATATCCGCTGCGTGTGCATTGCACCGGGACCGGTGCTGACCCGCCCGGGAATGGCGGCAATGAAGACAATGGCGGGACGCGCCGCCGAGCCGCAGGATA
>CACXED010000154.1 GCA_902766575.1 uncultured Ruminococcus sp.
AGACAAAGACCGCGGAGTCCGACGCGCTTATGTCCTCAGGCTCAATGCCGTCAAGGATCGGCGCGCTTTTGCTCATCGCGGAAAAGCAATCCGCCGCTTCCAATCGGGTATTTGATACAAGCTCGCGGCTATTCCAGTCGTAATTGATCGAAACGAGCTTTCCGAGCCTGACTCCCGACGCTCTGCACAGAGTTTTTGCCTTGGAACGCGCGTTCTGAGCCGCGGCTTCGAGCAGCTCATCGTTGATTTTCGTCCGATCCTTAACGGTGAACGCGATCTCTATCCCCGGCTGTGAATCGCAGCCAGAAATGCTGCCGAGCGTTTGGGACAGCAGCTCCATGTCGAGCCCAAAGGACAGCTTCATGCGGCAGGTGCAGACATATCCCGCAAAGACCTGCCTGTACGCGCCGTCCTCTCCGCGGACGTTGGAGTATTCCGAGCGCACGCGGAAATCGCTCGTTTTCAGAGCGTCTGAGGGATGTCCGCAGCTCAGAGCCGCGCCGCTCAGAGCCTTTACCGCGTCTGAGGTCTCACAGAGCGCTTTTTCGTAGTCGACGTCCTTTTTTTCAATGGTGAGCGAGAGAATTATCAGATCCGGCTTGGCAGAGACGCTGCCGGTACCTTTAACGGTTATCGTTTTCTTCATTATTAACCGATCCTTTTGCAAAAATTCATTTATCCGGAGTTACTCAAAAATGCCGCTGCCCGAGGACAGCGGCTTTTGCATCGCTTGTTATGCAACGCCTGTTATTATTCAGTAGCCGGCTTCTCAATCCGAGAAATTATTTAAGGCTGCATCTCACAGCCTTGAATCAATTATAGCATAATGTTCACGATTTGTCAATAGACAAATATTATTATTCTGTTATCCTGTACAATATTTTCGGGATGTACGGAAAAAAAGCAATATTTTGAGCAAAATGACAGTCCAGATTCACAGTTATTTATCGCGCTGGAGCAAATTGTCTGATCCGAGCTGCCTGCTATGCAGGATTTCCTGTGAGGAGCCGCTTTGCCGCGCTGTTATTGATTTTTGTACAATCTGCGTATTGACAAAATTCGCATGGTATGATAAAATACTGTGCGATGGGAATATTATGAGTTTATCATAGGATACCATACTTTTTGAACCACTTCGTTTTTCGGAGTCGAGGCCATACGGACAGCCGGGTTCACTGCCGGACGGCTTTTTGCCGCCATGACGAGAGATCGTCAATTATTGATTGAGTTAGGGTCAGTCCCGGAGCTCAAATTTTATGAGTCGGTTACTTTATAACCGGTGTCGGTCGACACAAACTTGTGAAACGGTCAATAAGAGTAGTAAAAGTAGTATTGCTATATAGGCTCTGAAATACCCATATAAACCGGGATCTCCCAGATGTAGAGGATTTTTATCATGGGAGCGGCATATGCTTTTTTCACAGGCTCTGTGTCTTTGACGCGGAGCCTGTTTTTTCGTTCCGATTCGTTTCATGCGGATATATCACATGAAAGAAAGATGAAAGGAAGTCGGTTTTTTGAAAAGCGAATCCCTCAGCCAGAACCGCGCGCCTGTATACGAGGCGCTCGAGGAATTCCGAAGCGCCAGAGTAGTTCCCTTTGACGTCCCGGGCCACAAGCACGGGCGCGGCAATCCCGAGCTCTGTAATTTTCTCGGCAAGCAGTGCGTCGAGATCGACGTCAACAGCATGAAGCCGCTCGATAACCTCTGTCATCCCGTCTCGGTCATCAAGGAAGCCGAGGAGCTTGCCGCCGACGCTTTCGGAGCCGCTAACGCCTTCTTCATGGTCGGCGGAACCACCAGCGCCGTCCAGTCGATGGTGCTCTCGGTCACAAAGCGCGGCGACGAGATAATCCTCCCGCGCAACGTCCACCGGAGCGTCATCAACGCGCTCGTTCTTAACGGCGCGATACCGGTCTACGTCAATCCCGACGTTGAGCCGAACCTCGGAATCTCGCTGGGAATGAAGCTCTCGGACGTCGAGCGCGCGATTGCCGAGCATCCGAACGCCAAGGCGGTGCTCGTCAACAATCCGACCTATTACGGCATTTGCAGCGATCTGCGCTCGATAGTGAAGTTAGCTCACGCGCACGGAATGTACTGTCTCGCCGACGAGGCTCACGGCACGCACTTCTACTTCGGCGAGGATATGCCGGTCTCGGCTATGGCTGCGGGCGCGGATATGGCGGCCGTCAGTATGCACAAATCCGGCGGCTCGCTTACCCAGTCGAGCCTGCTGTTGCTCGGAAAGGGCATCGACCCGGGCTATGTGCGCCAGATAATCAATCTGACCCAGACCACCTCTGGCAGCTATCTGCTGATGGCGAGCCTTGATATCAGCCGCAGAAACCTCGCTCTGCGCGGCAGACAGGTATTCGCTCACGTCGCCGATCTCGCGAGATACGCAAGAGAGGAGATCAACTTCGTCGGCGGCTTCTACGCTTTCGGAGAGGAGCTTGTCAACGGCGGCTCGGTCTTTGCGTTTGACACGACCAAGCTCTCGGTTCACACGCTCGACGTCGGGCTCGCGGGGATCGAGGTCTACGATCTGCTGCGCGACGAGTACGACATACAGATCGAGTTCGGAGACATCGGAAATATCCTCGCGTACATCTCGATGGGCGACCGTATGCCCGAGCTTGAGCGTCTGATCAGCGCTCTCTCGGAGATTCGCCGACGCTTTCAGCGCGACAAGGTCGGTCTGCTCTCGCAGGAATACATCGAGCCCAAGGTCATGATGAGCCCGCAGGAGGCGTTCTACGCGAACAAGATAAGCCTGCCGCTCGCCGAGACCGAGGGACGCATCTGTTCGGAGTTTGTGATGTGCTATCCGCCCGGAATCCCGGTGCTCGCGCCCGGCGAGGTTATCACGGCTGACATCATAAAGTATATCCGCTACGCCAAGGAAAAGGGCTGCAGCATGACCGGACCTCAGGACGAGGCGATAGAAAATCTCAACGTCATCGCCTGAAAGAAATGAAAAGAAACGAAAGGTAATAAGCAACATGGAGCTTTGGTTCAGCGAAAATCACACCGCCGACGTCAAGTTCAGTCTCAGAGTTGACCGTCAGCTCTACTCCGCGGAAAGCGAGTACCAGAAGATCGACATCTTCGACAGCCGGGAGTTCGGGCGGGTGCTCGTGCTCGACGGCGACATAATGCTCACCGAGCGCGACGAGTTCGTCTATGACGAGATGATAGTTCACGTCCCGATGGCGGTTCACCCCTCCGCGTCGAACATACTGATAATCGGCGTCGGAGACGGCGGAGTCGTGCGCGAGCTGATACGCTACCCGTCGGTCGAGAACATCGACCTCGTCGAGATGGATCCGCTCGTCGTCGAGGCGTGCCGGAAGTATCTGCCTAACAACGCCTGCCAGCTCGACAATCCCAAGGTACACATCCACTTCGAGAACGGGCTCAAGTATATGCGCCGCCACGAGAACGAGTACGATCTCATCATAATCGACAGCCCCGACCCGTTCGGACCGTCCGAGGGGCTGTTCACCAAGGAGTTCTACGGCAGCTGCTACAAGGCTCTGCGCGAGGACGGGATAATGGTAAACCAGCAGGGCAGCCCGTTCTACAAGGAGGACTCGGAGGCGATGAAGCGCAGTCACCGCCGCATCGCGAGCACATTCCCGATCGCGCGGACCTATCAGGCGCACATACCGAGCTACGCGGCGGGCTACTGGCTGTTCGGCTTCGCGAGCCGCAAATACCATCCGATAGACGATTTCGACCCCGAAAGATGGAAAGCGCTCGGGCTGAAAACGAGCTATTACACGACCAGACTTCATGTCGGGAGCTTCTATCTTCCGGCGTTCCTCGAGGAGATGCTTTTAAGTGTTGAATAAGAATATTGAGACCTTCATCGGCTGCACAGCCGGATTTGACGAGGCTGACATAGTCCTCTACGGCGCGCCGTTCGACTCGACGACGAGCTACCGTCCCGGCGCGCGCTTCGGTCCGTCGGCGATCAGGCATGAGAGCTACGGAATCGAGACCTACAGTCCCTATCAGGACAGGGACCTTGAGGATATCAGCGTTTTTGACAGCGGCGACGTCGAGCTCTGCATCGGCGACGCTTCAATCGCCCTTTCGCAGTTGGAGGAGCGCGCGAAGATCATCGCGGACGCGGGAAAGCTGCCGTTTCTGCTCGGCGGAGAGCATCTTGTGACGCTCGCGCCGGTGCGGGTTTTGGCGAAGAATTATCCCGAGCTGCACATAATTCATTTTGACGCTCACGCCGATCTGCGCGATGATTATCTCGGCGCGAAGCTGTCTCACGCCTGTGTGCTGCGCCGCTGTCACGACATCCTCGGCGACGGCAGAATCCATCAGTTCGGAATCCGGAGCGGCGAGAGAGCCGAGTTCGCCTTTGCCCGCGAGCACACGGACTTCCACCCGCTGAAGCTCGACGGACTTTGCGAAACGGTCGAAAAGTTAGCGTCGGAAAAGCTGCCGGTCTATCTGACTGTCGATCTCGACGTGCTCGACCCGTCGTGCTTTCCGGGGACAGGCACTCCGGAGGCGGGCGGCGTGAGCTTTGACGAGCTCCGCTCGGCGCTTGAGCTTATCTGCAAAAAATGCAGGATAGTAGGTCTCGATCTCGTCGAGCTTGCCCCGAATCTTGATCAGTCGGGGATTTCAACGGCATTAGCCTGCAAATTGGTGCGCGAACTTTTATGTTGTATTACGAATAAATAAAACTATTTTCTGGAGGATAAAATAATGTCACGAGTTCTCATCATCGGCTGCGGCGCGGTCGCAAGCGTCGCTATTCACAAGTGCTGCTCGATTCCCGAGGTGTTCTCGGAGATCTGCATCGCCAGCCGTCACCGCGAAAACTGCGAAAAGCTCGCTGAA
>CACXED010000155.1 GCA_902766575.1 uncultured Ruminococcus sp.
ATAAAAACCTCCAAGGAATATTAACAAAATTATAACACTAAATATATAATATAATACATTTAACTACATTTTTCAAGCATAAATACGCGCTTTGAAAAATTTTTTAAAAAACACTTGACAATATTCGCAAATAATGTTATTATATGCAAAACAAAAAACCGATGATTAAGAGTAGTAACCTTAATTTGAAGCTTTCAGAGAGTTGCCGACGGTGAAATGGCAGCAGTGAATGTTAAGGCGAATGGACTTATGAGGGTGACCGAAAGGCACAGAGCCGAGTAGCAGTCAACGGGGTGTTCCCGTTACAGAACAGCTTACATATCAGTGTAAGGCAAAGCGGATGATTATTTCATCAATAAGGGTGGCACCGCAGGATTTGTATTTTCAAAGTCTTGTCCCTATTTAGTATAGGGATAGGGCTTTTTTATTTTTTATCCCTTGATTTTTAAGGAGATGCTTTTATGAAACTCAAGGACACGGGACTCACAGCGGAGGACATCAAGGAAAAAGTAAAAAAGTACATGATCGAAACCTACGAGCGCTTCGATTTTGTCGCGGACAGCGCAAGCGACGTGTATATGTACGACGAGAACGGCACGCCCTATCTCGACTTTTACGCCGGAATCGCGGTGAACTCGGTCGGCAACTGCAACGAGAAGGTCGTAAATGCCGTAAAGGAGCAGGCGGCGACGATTATGCAGACCTTCAACTATCCCTACACCGTTCCGCAGGCGCTGCTCGCCGAAAAGATCTGCACGACCCTCGGCATGGATAAGATCTTCTACCAGAACACCGGTACCGAGGCAAACGAGGCTATGATCAAAATGGCCCGCAAATACGGCGTTGAGAAATACGGACCGAACCACTACAACATCGTCACCGCCGAAATGTCCTTCCACGGCAGAACCTTCGGCGCGATGAGCGCGACCGGTCAGCCCGACAACGCCTGCCAGATCGGCTTCGGCGGAATGGTTCCCGGCTTCACCTACGCTCCTTACAATAATCTTCAGGCTTTCAAGGACGCCTGCACCGAAAACACCGTCGCGATCATGATCGAGCCGGTTCAGGGCGAGGGCGGAGTCAATCCCGCAACGCCGGAATTTATGACCGGGCTCAGAAAATTCTGCGACGAGAACCACATTCTCCTGCTGCTCGACGAGGTTCAGACCGGATGGTGCAGAACCGGAGCGGTCATGTCGTTCATGAACTACGGAATCAAGCCCGACATCGTTTCGATGGCAAAGGCTATGGGCGGAGGAATGCCGATCGGAGCCATCTGCGCCACGGCGGAAGTGGCAAAGGCGTTCACCGCCGGCTCTCACGGAACGACCTTCGGAGGTCATCCGGTCTGCTGCGCAGCCTCGCTCGCCGCGATAACCGAAATGCTCGACCGGGATCTCGCCGGAAACGCGAAGAAGATGGGCGCGTATTTTATGAGCAGGCTGGCAGCTCTCCCGCACGTCAAAGAGGTGAGAGGTCAGGGACTTATGGTCGGCGTAGAGTTTGACGATCTCAACAGCGTTGAAGTCAAGCACGCCTGCTTTGACAGAAAGCTGCTTATCACGGCGATCGGCTCTAAGGTCATCAGAATGGTTCCGCCGCTCATCGTCACCGAGAAAGAATGCGACAAGGCCTGCGAGATCATCAGAGAATCGATCGAGGCAGTCGCTTCGAATAAATAATCAAGCCAAAGGAAATCTGAAAGGAGAACAATAATATGAAAAACAAGGTTTTATTCAGAGCGCTGGGGTTAGTGCTTGCCGGTCTTATGACGGCTTCGATGCTTTCGGGCTGCGGCTCCTCCGGAGCGGGCGGCTCGGGTACTTCGACGGGAGACGGCAACGCTTCCTCCGGAAACGTGCTCCGGGTCGGTATGGAGTGCGCATACGCTCCGTTCAACTGGACTCAGACGAGCGAGGAGGTCAAGAACGGCGATAAGGCAGTTCCGATCTATGGCGGCGGCGGTTACGCTTACGGCTACGACGTGATGATCGCGAAGAAGCTCGCCGACAAGCTCGGAATGGAGCTTGAGATTCACAAGGTCGAGTGGGATTCGATCGGAATCTCGATGGACTCGGGCGAATATGACTGCATCATCGCCGGCATGGGCAGAACGGCTGAACGTCAGCTCTCCTATTCGTTCACCGAGCCGTATTACTACAGAGACAACTGCATAGTCGTCAAGAAAGGCTCCGCGATTGAGAACGTAACCGGTCTGTCGCAGCTTGCCGGAAAGAAGGTCACCGCTACGACTCAGCTCGGCACAGGCTGGGTGCCGCTGCTCGACCAGATCCCCGACGTGAAGCTCGGAGCAAACTATGAGACGACGGCCGAGGTGTTCATGGCGCTTTCAAACGGTACGGCGGACGTGGCGATAATCGACGTTCCCACGGCAGAATCTGCTCTGCTCACCAACAAGGATCTGAAGATGATCGTCCTTGATTCAAGCGACACCTTCGTGGGCGATCAGGAGATGACGAACGTCTGCATCGCGACCCGCAAGAACGACACCGAGCTCCGCGACAAGCTGCAGAAAGCAATGGAGGATATCGGTCTCGACCGCGACACGATGAACAGCCTGATGGAGGAAGCAATTTCCGTTCAGCCCGCCGCAAATTAAGCAAGTATAATAAATAAAGCGCCGCTTTCATAAGAAAATCAGGAGAGCGGCGCTGTATTTTAAGGGAGATAATTATGACTGAAACACCAAATGGAATATTCGAGTGGATATGGTTTATCGCCACCAAATATTCCGATCTGTTTATATCGGGTACGATCATAACCCTTATCATCGCCGTTTCCGGAACCATTCTCGGATTCATTTTAGGATTCATAACCGGCATCGCGGAGGACTCCAAGATCCGGAGCGAGGACCCGCTACCGAAAAAGATAATCTTAGGCTTTATCAAGGGTCTGTGCAGGGTCTATGTTGAGATATTCCGCGACACTCCCATGATAGTGCAGGCGATGATCATTTATTTCGGAATCCGTATGGCAGGGGTCAATATTGATCCTATCTCCGCGGGCATTCTCGTGACGGTGCTCAACACCGGAGCGTATATGGCTGAGACCGTCCGCGCGGGTATAAAATCCATCGACATAGGTCAGCGCGAAGGCGCGCTTGCTCTGGGTATGTCTCCGATATCGACGATGATACATATTATCCTTCTGCAGGCGTTCAGGAATATCGTCCCCGAGATGGCGAACACCTTCCTCACCAACCTGAAGATGACCTCGGTGCTCAACGTCATCGGCGTCAAGGAGCTGTTCCTGCAGGCAAAGACCGCCGGCGGCACATATTACAGATATTTCGAGTCCTATCTTGTCATCGCCGTTATCTATTTCGTCCTCTGCTTTGTGTTCAACAAGCTGTTCAACCTCATCGAGAAGAAGATGGCGGTCAAGAAGAATTACGTCCTCGCGGTCGAATATATGGACAACAACGAATAAGGAGGGATGACCGTGAATAACAACGAAAAAAGCACAGAAAATCCGATCGGCGAAGAAATCCTCCGCGTCGAGGAGCTGAGCAAGAATTTCGGCGAGCATCAGGTGCTGCGCAAGATAGATTTTTCGGTCAGAAAGGGCGAGGTCATCTGTATTCTCGGTTCGTCCGGCTCGGGAAAATCCACGCTGCTGCGCTGCATCAACCGTCTCGAGACGCCCACCTTCGGCAGGGTGTATTTCCACGGCAGGGAGGTCGGAAAATCCCAGCGGGAGATCAACGAATACCGCTCAAGGGTCGGAATGGTGTTCCAGTCCTTCAATCTTTTCAACAACATGACGGTGCTCAAGAACTGCATGGAGGGAACGAGAAAGGTTCTCCATCTTCCAAAGGACGAGGCGAAGTCGCGCGCGATAACTCATCTCAAATCGGTGGGAATGGCGCCCTTTATCAACGCCTATCCCGAGCAGCTGTCCGGCGGTCAGAAGCAGCGTGTCGCGATCGCTCGCGGGCTGTGCATGAATCCGGAGGTTCTGCTGTTCGACGAGCCGACAAGCGCGCTCGACCCGGAGATGGTGGGCGAGGTTCTTAACGTCATGAAAAAACTGGCACAAACCGGGCTTACCATGCTCATCGTGACGCATGAGATGGGCTTTGCCCACGATGTGGCGTCGAGGGTTCTGTTCATGGACAAGGGCTACATAATCGAGGACGCGCCGCCGGAGAAGTTCTTCACAAATCCCGACAACGAGCGAACCAAGGAGTTTTTGAAGCGCTATATCAAATCGGAGAAAGGCAGCGAAAATGAGTAATTTTGTTGTAACATTCGCCCGGGGCTTCGGCTCGGGCGGAAAGCTGATCGCGTCAAAGCTGGCGGAGGAGCTGGGCGTTCACTGCTATGAGAACCGGATACTCACCCTCGCGTCGCAGCTCAACGGGCTTGATCGGGATATATTCGAGGAAGTGAACGAAAAGCTCCGCTCATCAAAGGGCGGCTTTGCGAGCATGATGAAGGGCTTGCCCCGGGCGAAGAAGTATATCGCCCGCAACGAGAAGTTCGTGTCGGACGATAAGCTGTTCGAGTATCAGAAGCAGATCATCCTCAACCTCGCCGACACGGAATCCTGCGTTATCGTCGGAAAATGCGCCGATTATATCCTGCAGGGGCGGGATAACGTCGTCAGCGTCTATATCGAAGCGCCGCGGGATTACTGCATAAAGCGGACGATGGAGAATATGGGCGTGACCGAGGAGGTAGCGGAGGCGACGATCAAGCAGACCGATAAGTTCCGCGCGGATTATTACGAGTATTACACCCACGGCAACTACTGGACTAACCCGATAAACTACGATATGACGCTCAACAGCGAGAGGGTAGGTATCGAAAACTGCGTCGCGATCATCAAAAATTATCTGAAGCTGAAAGGGCTGATCGACTGATGGAATTTCAATACAGTCTCCCGGTAAATCTCATTTTCGGCAGGGGGAGCTCCGGCAGGATCGGAGAGATCGCCGCGAAATATGGGAAGAAGCTCCTTGTCGTCACCGGAACCGGGAGCACAAAGCGCTCCGGACTGCTCGACAGAACCCTTTTACGCTTAAAGGAAGCCGGAGTTGAATCGGAGGTTTTCGATAAAGTCACTCAGAACCCGCTCACTACCGTCGTTTACGAGGGCGTGGAGCTTGCGAAAAGGAGCGGCTGCGACGCGGTTCTCGGCGTAGGCGGAGGCTCGATCATGGACGCGGCAAAGGCTATCGCTTTCTGTTTTGTTAACGACGGCGACGTCTCCGACTATATTTTCGGAAGAAAGCAGGGCAAGGGCGCTCTGCCTATAATCCTGATGCCGACGACCTGCGGCACCGGCAGCGAGGGAAATCAGATCGCCGTGCTTACCAACCCGGAAACCAAGGACAAAAAGGCGCTCTACACAATGCAGATAATGCCCTCCGCTTCGGTCGTCGATCCGGATCTGATGAAAACGATGCCGAAGCATATCCTGTCGTCGGTCGGATTCGATGCGTTCACGCACTCGCTTGAAGCATACACTTCAAGGAAATCCAGCCCGCTGACCGACGTGCAGGCGCTGCTCGGAATAAGGCTGATCGCGGAAAATCTGCCGAAGCTGATCAATGATTATGACGACGAAGAAGCGTGGGAAAAGGTGAGCCTTGCCGCTGCGCTCGGAGGAATGGTGATCGGAGCGGCAGGAGTATCCGCGGCTCACGGAATGGAGCATCCGGCGTCGGGGCTTAAGAATATCGTACACGGCAGAGGGCTTGCCGCGCTCACTCCGGTTATCGTTGAACGTCTTGCGCCCGCGCTTCCCGAAAAGTTCGCAAGGGTCTCTCAAATTCTCGGCGGCAGTGACGAAAAGGACTGCGCCGACAGGATACGTTTATTCCTGCGCTCGATCGAGCTGGAGGTCAGGCTCGGCGATCTGGGAATCACTGTCGATGATGTCGAATGGCTCACGGATAACTGCATGAGGATCTCCTCTGGCAATCTGAATAACGCGCCTGTCGTTTTTGGCAGAAGCGAGGTCGCTGAAATCTACCGAGAAGCTGTCTGACGTTTTCATATAGAGAAAAAATCTCCTTATCCATTGGGAGAGATAAAGGAAACGGAGAATGATCAGGCTTATTAGTATCCGCAGAGAAGCAATAGCAAATTACCGCTGAGTTAATATGGAGCACATCCAAACAATTAGCAGAGAGAACGGAGCAATATTTACCGGGAAGCACAAAGAAACAATTACGCAGGCACAACATGATAGCTTTTTTGCAGGGTAGGGGGAGCGCGAGGGGGGAGGGGCTTACTTTTGGCGGCTGAAAAGTAGGCTCCTTCCCCCTCGTGACGGCGTGCCGCCGCTCCCAAAGTCAAGGTTAGTGACTGCGCCGCCGTCAGTTTGCGGCTCATCAAACATACTGCGTCGCGGAGGGCGCAATCGCTCGCATAAATAAAAAATTCATCGTCACAGAAAGCCGCATCTCCGTAGAAGCGCGGCGCGGAAGCAAGACGAAAAAACTTGCATTTTATTAAAAATTACCGCAATTTCTGTTGCTGCTAACAGAAAATAGGTTAAAAATCGCTGAAATTTATCATTTTTTAGAAAAAATTCCGGAAAACTCTTGACAGATCAGCTACGAAATGGTATAATTTTCTTAAGTCGATCAGGCGACGGCCCTGCCGCCCGAAACGGATAGGCGCGGTATCACTGCATCCGTACCATCTGAAATATGAGCGTAAAATATAATCATCGTCTTCGCGAGCTCGCGCTCGCTTCGGCTCTGCCCGAAAACCGAATACCGATTCTCGTCTGCGACGAGGAGCTGTTCATCTGCGCAAAGTCCGCCGGCGCGGAGAGATACGTCGATTCTCCTCGCGTCGGAACTAACCTCGGCGGCTTCACCGATCCCGAGAACTTCAGCAAGGTTCCGGAACAGGGGTTCAGAGCGGTCGAAGCGCTGAAATACCGGGACTCGGTCTACGATCTGATCATCTACCGCGAAAGGCTTGAGGACGAGAACTGCTTCGCTGTGGTCTGTCACGACGGCAGACTGATGCTCTCCGAGAGCGGACTTTCGGAGCGTATGCAGTTCTGCGTCGACCGGCTGTCAGCTCAGCTGCGCGGCGCAGTGGAGCTTATGCTCAACAGCAGCCGGGACGATGGTCGGCACAGCGCCGAATTTGATCGCTGCTGCCGGAGACTCATCCGGGTCAGGAAACTGATACGCGCCGAATTCGGAAAGTATGTGACCGGAGACGATGAGTTTTTTTCTCCAAGACTGCTTGTCGAGTCTTTTTTTGATATCTGCGAGCGCGCGCTGCCGGCTTATGGCTGCCGGCTTTCGGTCGAGATGGGCAGCATCAGTCCCGCAAATATCAGCGACGTTGACCGCAAACAGGCGCTGAGCTACTTCTGCGCGCTGCTTTTCAATCTGCTCTCGATCTCATCCGACCGACGGGTTACGATCGACTGCGGATATTCGTCGCTCTCGTCGGTGAAGATCGACTTCTCCACCGCGTCTGAGGAGACCGGAAGCGGAAACCTCGACGCACTGGCGCTGAGCCTTACCGAGCGCGGCTTCCCCTTCGGCGTGGATCTGATGGTGAGCTGCGAGCTGGCTGAGAGCCTTGGCTGGGAGACCTCGTATCTCAGCTCCGGCGGACGGCTGACGCTGAGAACCGTGCTCCCTGTGACCGAAAAGGATTATCCCGCCGATCTGCGGCTCTTTATGCCGCTCGACCAGACGCTGCAGGAGCTCGTCGACGTCTATCTTTCGGAGCTCTGATATCTTACGCCGAGCCGCATCGGATAATTGCTATCGCAAAAAACATCCCCCGGGATTTTTAAGGTCCCGGGGGATTTTGTTTTTTGTGCTGCTGATTCAGACCGCGATCTCCGGCAAAGGAGCGCTCAGTTCTTCTTTTCCGGCTTTTCGGAGCCCATTATGCGATTGAAGATCCTGATAAGCCCGCACTTGTAGCAGAGCAGAACTCCCGCGACAGCTCCGACCGCCGCCTGAAGTATCTGGTAGGGGAGCTTCAGGATAGCGTACTCGGGCGTAGAGTAGATGAACGCGCGGCCGAGCGAGTAGCCGACGACCATTATCACCGCTCCAAGCGCCACGCCGATTATCGACGCCGAGAGCCGGCTCTTTTTGCCGAGCTTTCTTGTGCAGAGCGAGATCACTACCGCCTGAAGTCCATGCACGACGAGCGAGACGAACATCGGAGTCGGATAAAAGAAGAAATCTCCGAGAAACGCTCCGACGCCGCCGACCATGAACGCCGCCAGCGGGTCGAGCAGTATCGCCGCGGTGCAGATTATGATATCGTTGAGATAGAGATGACCGCCCGGAACGGGTACTCCAAAGCTGCTCATCACGACGTTGAGCGCCATGAACATCGCGGTCACGGCGAGCCATTTTACCGAGTGTATCCTGAATTCCTTTTCCATATATAATGACATCCTTTCAGTGAGAGAAAAATAGTACCGGCAGTCAAACCATCCCGCCGATACTATTATATATCATCAGTGGTTATAATAACAGCATCAAAAAATCAATTTATTTTAGTGCCAGTCACCGAGCGTCGAACGGCGGAGTCACGCGGTCGCCCTGAAACAGCTCTCCGCTCTCGCGCAGCTCGTCGAGCTTTGCGAGCGACGCCCACATCGCGTCGCAGGTCTCGCCCGGCTGGAGGACTATCGACTCGATCGGGCAGTCGTGCCTGAAGGCGTAGACGTCGATAAAGCCGGGATTCTTCCAGCGCGGATAGTCGCAGCGCTCGGTTGCGACGAGCCTTCCGCGGGACGGGTCGAGCGTGACGCCAAGCTCCTCGCGAACCTCGCGCAGAGCCGCTTCAAAGCTGTTCTCACCGGCGACGACCGAGCCTCCGGTCGTCTCCCACTTCCCGCCGTAGGGCTTTTCGGGACAGCGCTTTGAGATCAGCCACTCTCCCTTTGAATTTTCTATCCAGACCTGTACGACGAGATGATAATCGTCGTGCCGCATATCCCGTCCGCGCTCGTGAAAGCGTCCGGTCATGTTCCGGTCGCGGTCGTATACGTCCCAGAGCTCCATAAGTCCTCTCAGTCCTCAAAGAGCTCGCTTGCGAAGATTCGGCGGGCGTCGGAGTTGATAGCCCCGTACATCTCCGAGAGCATCTCGTCGGCTTTATCGCAGCAGCCGGGCGTGCGCATCAGCTCCGAGAGCTTTTCCACCCGGGAGACTCTCAGCGCGCTGTACGCCGGATAGAGCTCGCAGGCAGCCATTCTCTCGTCGGGAGTCAGCGGGCAGATTGAGCGGTAGCCGTCGAGAAAGCTTTTGAAGATCTCCGGACGGTCGGCGTCGGAGAGACCAGCGGCGAGCCTGGGGCTGTCCGCAAGGAGCAGACCCTCGAGTATCATGTCGCCGATCAGCGTCTCGTCGCCCGCGTTCTTGAAGCCGAACGCTCCGAGCCGGTCTCCGGCGCTGTAGAGATGCCCGACCGCTATCCCGCCCTGAACCGCGCAGCAAGGAAGCCTGCCCCAGACGTCGGCGGCTCCGGCGAGCTTGTGGTCGTAGATAGCGATTATCTCGCGGCAGAGCCCCGGCTTTTTGCAGAAGCGGTGAGGATAGGTTATCGACTTGATCATGCTTGCTTCAGCCTCGTCGGCGAGCTGCCTGAACATCTCGATGCCGCTGACGCCGTTTTTGCCGAGGGCGTTGAAGCGCGACGGCGAGCCGATCTTGAAGTTGTCTCTGAAGGACAGGCGGTGTATGCGCGCCATAAGTCTGCCCGCCTCTCGCGCCGAGTCCTGATCGACGGCTTCAAGCTCGCCCTCGGCAAAGTCCTCGAGCACGACGCTGAAGCGTATTCCGTCGACGACCCGCTCGAGCGAGTAGGCGCCGCCCGCCGAGTAGTGCTCGGGCGTAGCGATGCCGTTCCGGCGAAGATGCTCGGCAAAGACGCAGCGGCGCTCGATGCCCGCGTGCGAAAGTCCCGGGCTGCGCAATAGCCAGATCACCAGAGGCCCGCGGTGCTTGACCGAGACCTTTGCAGCGAGCTCGGCGCTGTCGCCGTCCTGACGGTCGACGAGCGGCTCGACAGCCGTGATCTCTGAGGAAATGCCGTATTCGCGCAGAAGCGGCGCGATATTCTCGGATGTGATATTCATAACTGACCTTTCCTTTCGGGTGGTGTTTTCGATGTCTATGTATACATTATACTACAAAATTCCGCCCGGCGCAAGTATATATCGAAAAAAACCGGGAATAATATGGATAAGCTGAATAATTGGAGCTTTCACGCGAAAAAGGCTTGGACTTATGGACTTTTTCGCGTGATAGCAACCTTAAATCAGCGTTTCCATAGATCTGCTTCCGCGATAAGGCGGAGCTTTGCAGCTCTGTGGATCCGGTTTTGCGGCTTTCACTGCCTACGGCAGTGATTTTGCTGCGCAAAGCTGCCCGTAAATTCCCAATAAGGAGGCTTTCGCTCCGCGAAAGCTATGGTGATTAGCGTGAAAAATAAATTTTCACGCCCGGTTTTTGTGGCTTTCACTGCCTACGGCAGTGATTTTGCTGCGCAAAACCACCCACAAATTCCCAATAAGGAGGCTTTCGCTCCGCGAAAGCTATGGTGATTATAATATGAAATGCTACGCTATGCTCGGAATCGGAAAAACCGGGTGGATCGACAAGCCCGAGCCGGAGTGCGGGCCGCTCGACGCTATAGTCCGCCCGCTGGCGGTCTCGCCCTGTACTTCGGACATTCACACGGTCTGGGAGGGCGCTATCGGCGAGCGGAGCGACATGGTGCTCGGACACGAAGCGGTCGGCGAGGTCTGCAGGGTCGGAAGCCTCGTCCGGGACTTCAAGCCCGGCGACCGGGTGCTTGTCCCGGCGATCACGCCCGACTGGGGCAGCGTCGAGGCTCAGGCGGGCTATTCGATGCACTCGGGAGGGATGCTCTCGGGCTGGAAGTTCTCAAACTTCAAGGACGGAGTTTTCGCCGAGTATTTCCATGTCAACGACGCGGACGCGAATCTCGCGCTGCTGCCCGACGGCGTTGAGATCGCCGACGCGGTGATGCTCTCGGACATGGTTCCGACCGGTCTCCACGGAGCCGAGCTCGCCGACGTCAGATACGGCGAGAGCGTTCTCGTCATCGGGATAGGGCCGGTGGGACTGATGTCGGTCGCCGGGAGCGCTCTGCGCGGCGCGGGACAGATTATAGCCGTCGGCTCACGTCCGGTCTGCGTCGAAGCGGCGAAGAAGTACGGCGCGACCGATATCGTCAACTACCGCGACGGCGGAATAGTCGAGCAGGTGAACGGGCTGACCTCCGGCAGGGGCGTAGACAAGGTCATAATCGCCGGAGGGGACAACGACACCTTTATCGACGCGGTGAAGCTCTGCCGTCCCGGTGGGATAATCGGAAACGTGAACTACCTCGGCAACGGCGAGTTCATCCGCATACCGCGCGCCGAGTGGGGCTGCGGAATGGGTCACAAGACTATCGCCGGAGGGCTCATGCCGGGCGGCAGACTGCGCATGGAGCGGCTCTCGAAGCTGCTGAAATATCACCGTCTCGACACGTCGCTGCTGCTGACCCACCGCTTTACCGGCTTTGAGCACATCGAGGAGGCTCTGCTCCTGATGAAGGACAAGCCGCGGGACCTCATCAAGCCGGTCGTTATGATATGATTGGACAGCCGACCCCGGATCTTTCCGGAGCCGGCTGATTCTTTCTGCTTCCGGGCTCCTCTGCGAGCGTTCCGCGCCGCTGCCGGGCGCGTCCGGATCGTTTTGTCAATTTGTTACATTCAGAAAAAATGCTCTGAATCTTGTCTCTCGGAAAGACTTGATACGTAAATTAGCGAAAAATATTTGCAGGCGATGTGAAAAGTGCCTTAACCGGGCTGCTTTCGTCTGTGAAAAATGCGTACCAGATAGTAAAATAAGTTTTATAACAGCAAAATAATTACGAGAAAAATTCAAAAAACGCTTGACATTGCACAAAATTTATGATATAATACAAGCATGCATCATGTATTTGTGAGGAAATAAAAAAATTATGAAAAGCATTAAAATTACTTCCATTATTCTTGCGCTTCTCATGCTTGCCGGAACGGTTTCCTGCGGCGACGCCGGAAAGCAGCCCGAAAGCAACTCCGATACCTCTGCGGCAGACTCATCGTCTGCTGAGGAAACGACCGACCAGCTTGCGCCGCCCGTGCTGCCTGACGAAAAATACGACGGCTACGAGTTCCGCATACTGACCCGCGTCGAGGGCTACGGTATCTACAACAACGAGCATCTCGTCGTCGAGGGCGAGAACGGCGAGGTTCTCAACGACGCTCTCTACAACCGCTGCCGGAACGTCGAGGAGAAGCTCGACGTGAAATTCTCCGAGATAGTCACCACCGGACTGGTCGAGACCGAGATTACCAAGACCGTTATGGCGGGAGACGATTCCTATGACCTGACTATCATATATGATAACCCCGCGCTCGGAACCGAATATCTGGTTGACTTCAACACGCTCGAATATGTCAATCTCGACAGACCGTGGTGGGATCAGAACTACTCCGCGGCATTTTCGATAAACGGCAAGCTCTGCACCGCGGTCGGAAGCATCATGATAACCCACATGGACAGCGTTTTCGCGATGTTCTACAACAAGAAGCTCGCAAGCGATTACAAGCTGCCCGATCTCTACGAGCTTGTGAGAAATGGAAGCTGGACGATGCCGAAGTTCTTTGAGCTCACCAAGGACGTAACCGCCGATCTCAACGGAGACGGAGAGTATGACGACAAAGACCTTTACGCATTCCTCGGACTTGACGGAATCAGCCGTCTCGGCTCGGGCGTTAAGATCGAATATGTAAAAAAGGACGCGGACGATGTTCCGACCCTCGATCTCGGCAGCGAGAAGCTGGTTGACACTCTGACGACTCTGCGCGAATACGCCGCTTCCTACGAGCGCGACATCTACAATCCCCGCACCGACCGCAATACCGGCGGCGACGCCGACCGGGCGGTATTCCGTATGTTCTTAAACGATCAGGCGCTGTTCTACGTCCACGGACTCGGCTCGGCGCAGATGTACCGCGACATGAAGAGCGACTTCGGCGTTATCCCGACTCCCAAGCTCGACGAAACTCAGGAGAGCTACTTCATCACTCCCGACGCTACAAAGCGCATGGGCGTTCCGACTACCGTCACCGACCTTACCCGCACCTCTGTGATACTCGAAGCGCTTGCGTATGAGAGCTACATGAACCTGCGCCCGTCCTACTATGATACGATGCTCAAGTACAAGTATCTCCGCGACGACGAGTCGATCGAGATGCTCGACAAGTACATCTACACCAACATCGGCTTCACTCCGAGCAGCGGTTCCAAGACGCTGGCAACCATGAACAACTCCATTCTCGGCGGCTCCGACGAGATAGCGTCGACCTTCGCGTCCAACAAGGCGGCTATCGAGGCTGAGATGGAGGAGTATGTAAAGCTGTTTGAGTAATAATACAAAAAAGCGAAATTGTCTCCGGGGAACCCCCGGAGCTTTTTCGTCGTCGAGGAATTTTTACACAAATTCCATTGATTATACGGGGATTTTATGCTATCATATAATCAAAATAACATTTCAGGAGAAACCGCATGAAAGTATTAGTAGTGAACGCCGGAAGCTCGTCGCTCAAGTATCAGCTCTTTGACACCTCGGACTATGAGGTGCTCGCCAAGGGCAACTGCGAGCGCATCGGCATCGACGGCAGACTCACCCACAAAATGCCCGGACGCGACGACTTCAAGCTCGAAACTCCCATGCTCGACCATACCGCCGCGATAAAGGCGCTTATAGGAGTGCTCGTCTCGCCCGAGCACGGCTGTATTTCGAATATGAGCGAGATCGGCGCTGTCGGTCACAGAATCGTCCACGGAGGAGCTTATTTCTCCGAGTCGGTGCTCGTCACGCCCGAGGTCATCGAGAAGCTCGGACACTGCCGCGACCTCGCGCCGCTCCACACCGGAGCGCATCTGATGGGCATCGAGGGCTGTACTGCGGCTATGCCCGACACGCCGCAGGTGCTGGTGTTCGACACCGCGTTCCACCAGACCATGCCCGACTACGCCTACACCTATCCGATACCCTATGAGCTCTGCGAGAAGTACTCGATCCGCCGCTACGGCGCGCACGGAACGTCGCATCGCTACGTCTCCGGCGAGATGTGCCGACTGCTCGGAAGAACCGGGGGGACTAAGATCATCACCTGCCATCTCGGAAACGGCTCGTCGATCTCGGCGGTCAAGGACGGCAGAGTCATCGACACCTCGATGGGCTTCACGCCGCTCGACGGACTTGAGATGGGTACCCGCTGCGGCTCGATCGACCCGGCGATTGTCACGTTCATCATGGAGCACGAGGGCTACTCTCCCGCAAGAATGAACGAGTTCATGAACAAGGAATGCGGACTGCTCGGAGTTTCGGGGCTCTCGTCCGACTGCCGCGACCTCGGAGAGGCTGTCGCCGCCGGAAACGACCGCGCAAGGCTCGCGGAGGATATCCTGACCTATCAGATAAAGAAGTATATCGGCGCATACTCCGCCGCTATGAACGGTCTCGACGCGATAGTCTTCACCGCCGGTATAGGCGAGAACCGCACCGAGATAAGAAAAGCCGCCTGCGAGGGTCTCGACTACCTCGGAGTAAAGCTTGCCCCGGAGATAAACGAGCGCACAAAGCTCCAGTCGGAGAACGTGAGGATCTCATCCGAGGACTCGCGCGTGCCGGTCTGGGTCATTCCGACGAACGAGGAGCTTGTCATCGCCGCCGACGCCGAGCGGATAGTAAGCTCGCTGCGAAAATAACATCGCACCAACTGAATTATTACATTTGTTTGAAGTTTTTTGAAAGGGGGGCGGGGAAAACTTTTTTGTGGAAAAGTTTTCCCCGCAAAGCAAACAATGATTAGTACCTTTAAGAGCGCGGACATACTTCTGCCGCGCTTCAGGCTTGACAGTGAGAAGATGGAGAGGTGGGCGTGCATCGCCTGCGATCAGTACACGTCCGAGCCGGAGTACTGGGAGAGCGCCGAGCGCACAGTCGGCGACAGTCCGTCGGCTCTGAGACTGATACTCCCCGAGCTGCGGCTCTCCGAGGCTGAGCGGCTGATACCCGAGATCAACCAAACCATGCGCGAATACATGGACGGTATTCTCGAGGAGCATCCCGGCTCGATGATATATCTCGAGCGGAGACTCAAAAACGGAAAAATCCGCCGCGGACTTGTCGGAGCGGTCGACCTCGAGCAGTACGACTACACCAAGGGCGCGAAATCGCTGATCCGCGCTACCGAGGGAACCGTGCTCGAGCGCATACCTCCGCGCGTCAGAATCCGCGAGGGCGCGCCGATCGAGCTCCCGCACATAATGATCCTCATCGACGACCCCGGACGCACCGTCATCGAGCCGCTCGCCGGAAAGGACTTCGAGACCGCCTACGATTTCGACCTGATGCTCGGAGCGGGTCACGTCAGCGGCGGCTTCGTGCCGGAGAGCGAGCAGGAGAGGGTCGGTCAGGCGCTCGACGCGCTCTGCGTCGGAGAAAATCCGCTGCTGTTCGCGATGGGAGACGGAAATCACTCGCTCGCATCGGCTAAGGCGTTCTGGGAAAAGCTGAAGCCGACGCTCTCAGAAGCCGAGCGCGAGAATCATCCCGCGAGATTCGCCCTCGCCGAGATCGTCAACATCCACGACGAAGCGCTCGAGTTCGAGCCGATCTACCGCGTCGTGTTCGGCGTCGAGCCGGAGAGCCTGATCTCCGAGCTGAAAGCCTATGCAAAGTCGCTGCCGGACAGCGGAATAGCTCCGCAGAGGATAGCTCTCGTCACTCCCGACGGCGACGATGAGGTCGTGTTTGAAAAGCCGAGCTCGTTTTTGCCGGTCGGAACGCTCCAGACCTTCCTCGACGGCTATCTGAAAGCCCATCCCGAGGCTAAGATCGACTACATCCACGGCGTGGATTCGGTGAGAAAGCTCGTCACCCGGAACTCGGTCGGCTTCATCTTTGACGGGATGAAGAAATCCGAGCTTTTCCCGACCGTCATCGCCGACGGAGCGCTCCCGAGAAAGACCTTCTCGATGGGCGAAGCCGACGACAAGCGGTTCTATATTGAAGCGAGAAAAATCACACTTTAAGGAAGGATCATCATGCTAACAGGCTTCACACCCTTTGAATTTGAGACCTCGACGCCCGAAGCGGTCGGAATCGACTCGAAGTCGATAGCCGATTTCGAAGCGAAGCTCCGGGAGAGAAAGCTCGGACATCAGGGCTATATGCTCTACCGTCACGGAAAGCTGGCGGCGTCGTCGATAGCGTCGCCCTACCGCTTTTCAGACAAGCGTCACGTCTATTCGATAAGCAAGAGCTGGACGTCGACAGCCATCGGCATCGCCGTCGACGAGGGGCTTATCTCGGTCGAGGACAGCGTTATATCGTTCTTCCCCGAGCTGCTGCCCGAAAAGGTGAGCGAGAACCTCGCCGCGATGAAGATAAAGCATCTGCTCTCGATGAACACCGGGCATCAGACCGACACGCTCGGCAGAGTTGCGTCGAGAAAGCCGGGCTGGGCCGAGCGCTTTCTGTCGCTCGACGTTGAGAATGAGCCGGGAACGCATTTTGCCTACAACTCGACCGCGACCTATATGCTGTCGGCGATAATCACAAAGGTCACGGGCATGAGCATGGCCGACTACCTGAAGCCGAGACTTTTCAATCCGCTCGGAATTTCCGGCGTATGGTGGGAGGAGTCGCCCGAGGGTATCAGCGACGGCGGCTGGGGAATACACGTCTCGCCGGAGGATATGCTGAAGCTCGGCGTGCTCTACCTGAACTGCGGCGTCTGGAACAGTCGGCGCATACTCTCGGAGAGCTACATTGCCGACGCGGTCTCGATGGTCTCTGACAACAGCTCGAACGGCACTCCCGACTGGAGAGTCGGCTACGGCTATCAGTGGTGGAGATGCCGTCATAACTGCTTCCGCGGAGACGGAGCGTTCGGTCAGTACATAATCGTCTCGCCCGAAAAGGATTCGGTCGCCGTGATAATCTCCGAGGTCGGAGATATGCAGGCGGTGCTCGATATCTTCTGGGAGACGATATTCGCGTCGATGAGCGACAGCCCTCTGCCCGAGCCGACGGTCAAGTACGATACCGAGGCTCGCCCGTTCGCGCTCCCGCCTGTTTATCTCGGAGAGCATATCCCGACGGTCGGATACCGTGTGAGCGACAATTTCACGTTTATAAACGAGTTCCGGCTCTCGAGCGCCGGAGATAAGCTCGCGCTGAGGCTCGGAGGGAAATACGGACATTCGGTCGAGCTGATCTGCGGCGCGGGAGAGTGGGAGTACAATCACTTCGACAGCTTCCCGATGAGCCCGACTCAGTTCGTCGGAGAGCTCGCGCCCGGCATCAGAGCCGATATCGCCGCGGCCTGGAACGGCTCGGAGGATAAGCCCGAGATAAGGCTCCAGTTTGTCTCAACTCCCCACGGGCTGACGCTGACCTTTGACCGAAAGGTGGGAAGGCTTTCGATAACGAGAACCCTCGACCGCGGCGCAGATAGTGTCGAACTCGAACTGAATTAGGCGAATCGTACAAATATATCGCTCAGCATTATGCAAGATATACAAATACGCTTTATTGTGCTAACACAAAATAAGCGGTAAAATTTTCAAAAAACCCCTTGACAAATCGCCCGAGTTGGGGTATCATATTAGTGTGAAGAAAAAAAGAAATAATTGAATCAAGGAGAAATTTATTATGAAAACCGTAGACATCAAGCTCTCGTCCATTGAGGACGTCCGCAATTTCGTAAACATCGTTTCCAAGTATGACATCGACATCGACCTCTCGTCCGGCCGCTACATTGTCGACGCAAAGTCGATCATGGGCATCTTCTCGCTCGATCTGCTCAAGCCGATCAAGCTCACCGCTCACACCGACAACGCCGACGCTCTCTTTGCAGAGATCAAGCCCTACATGATCTGAAACGGTCTGAAAACCGAATAACAGCGGCTCCCCGGAGGACGAAAGTCCTCCGGGGAGCTTTTGGCGCTGTTTGAAATATCAGAGCCGCTCACAGCCCCTTGCAGAAGAAAAGCTCGGTCGGCTGCTCAAAGCCCGGGAGCGTGAGAATCAACCCGCCGCAGTCGCGGTAGCCGAGCTTCCGGTAGAAGTGCTGAGCGTCCTCGTCCGACTGGGTTGAGAGCAGGAGCATACCATAGCCGCGGGACTTCATGTCGGCTTCCCAGTACTCCATCATCGCCCGGCCGAAGCCTCTGCCGCGGGATTCGCTCTCGATGTAAAGCAGATTGCAGAAGGGTATCGTGTCCCAGAAAAGACTGTACCTGAGTAGCCCGCGCGGCTCGTTTTCGTCGGTCAGGACGTAAGCCTGTCTGTCGCGAACCTTTCGGTCAAATTCAGCGTCGGGCAGATGGGGATCGAGACGCTTCCAGAAGCTCCGGTCGCCCTCGAGCGCAAAGCGTATTTCCGGCATTACTGTTTACTTCCTTCATAAAATAATTGTTACTGATATTATAACATCCTGCGCCGTAAAAGTCAACAGCCTGCGTGTCATACAAGCTATCTTCGCCGAATATACTTTCGAGGAGGTGTTTATATTGAAAAGAATAATAACGGCGGTTATCATTGCGGCGATGCTTACAATTTCAGTCTGCGCGAGCGATTTCGGCGTCCCGAGCTGTATCCTCACCGAAGCGTCGACCGGGACCGTGCTCTATGAGTACAACCCTGACGAGCAGCTCCCGCCCGCGTCGGTGACGAAGATAATGACGCTGCTGCTCGTCATGGAGGCGGTCGACGAAGGCAGGCTCGGCTGGGACGAGACGGTGCAGACCTCGGAGTATGCGGCGTCGATGGGCGGCTCACAGGTCTATCTCGAGCCGGGCGAGGAGATGCCGGTCTGGGAGATGGTCAAGTGCGTCGTGATCTCGAGCGCCAACGACGCGGCGGTCGCTCTCGCCGAAAAGGTCGCCGGCAGCGAGGAGGCTTTCGTCACGAAAATGAACGAGCGCGCGGCCGAGCTCGGCATGACGAACACCGTTTTCAAGAACACGAACGGGCTCGACGATACCGTCGAGGGTCACGTCACCACCGCGCGCGACATCGCTATAATGTCAAGAGAGCTGATCACCAAGCATCCGAAGATACTCGAATACTCGTCGATCTGGATGGACACGATCCGCAACGGGGCGTTCGGACTGACGAACACGAACCGGCTGATACGCTTCTACAACGGCGCGAACGGGCTCAAGACCGGCTCGACGTCAAAGGCTAAGTTCTGCATCAGCGCGACTGCCGAGCGCGGAGGAATGGAGCTGATCGCGGTCATCATGGCTGCCGAGACCCGCGACGCGAGAAACGAGGCGGCGAAGAAGCTGCTAGACTACGGCTTTGCGAACTGGGAGCTGGCGCGCATGACGCCCGAGCCCCTCGAGCCGGTGCGGGTGCTCGGAGGAGTGGCGGACGCGGTCGGAGTCTGCTACGGCGAGACGACGGCGGTGGTTTCAAAGGGCTCGGCGGCAAAGGTCGAGCGCGTCGTCGAGCTGCCCGAGTCGGTTCCGGCGCCGATTGAAGCGGGACAGGAGCTCGGGACGGTGCGCTATTATCTTTCGGGCGAGGAGATCGCGAGCGTGCCGCTGACCGCGTCGGAAAATGTCGGAAAGATAGGATATATCGGGCTTTTAGGCAGATTCATGCGAAAACTGCTGCTCGCCGAGGCGTAATATTAAATACCGCTTAAAATTACAAATACCTTACAATACGTTAAAAATACTTGAAAAAAAAGTTGACTTGTAGTAACATATTGTCAGGGAAAAAATCTAACGCAGGAAAGAAGCGGGCAAAGCCGGAGATCATTCCCGTGAGACCGGATGAACAAAAGCCGAGCGGCGCGCCGGACGGCGTCGGATCCCGAAAAAAATCTATAAAGGAGAAAAACACAATGAGAAATCTCAAGAAGTTTCTTGCATTAGTGCTTGCTACCCTCATGGTAGTCAGCGCTGCTGCTACGGTTTCTGCATTCGACGATGTTGCTGAAGATAATCAGTACGCTGCTGCTATCGACAAGCTCGTTGAATACGGAATCACCAACGGCGTCGACGAGAGCAACTTCGCTCCCGATAACGACGTCGAAAGATACCAGATGGCTCTCTTCATGGCAAGAGCTCTCAAGCCGGGCGAAACCGATTGGTCCAACGGCATGGAGATCTTCGACGATGTTGAAGGCTACTATGGTGCAATCGCATTCGCTTACACTGAAGGAATCGTTACCGGTATCGGTAACAACCTGTTCGCTCCGCACGCCGGAATCAGATATCAGGACGCCCTGATTATGGCTCTCCGTGCGCTCGGCTACGATGTCGATGTATCCGGCGATCCTTACTGGCTCGCAGCTTACACCAAGGCATCCGAAATTGGTCTCACCAAGAATGTTGCAGTTACCAAGGGCGAAAAGACTCTTACCAGAGCCGAGACCGCTCAGGTTATCTACAACATGCTCAAGGCTGTTCCCGCTGACGGCGGCGCTACCATCGAGGAGAAGAACTTCGGCGTAGCAGGCGCTAACAACGTCACCACCTTCGTCATCACCGCTACCGAGAAGCAGGCTTACTCCGACAGCGCAAAGGCAGCTGAGGCTGGCTATGTCGGCGTTCAGACCCTCGTTAACGGCATTCCTTCCGGCGATATCGTTTACCTCCCTGTTGAAGTCTTCGGATTTGAGGCAGCTGAGGCAGACGATTACTTCGGATATGCATTCGACTTTGTAAACTACGACGCTAAGACCGGTGCTTTCGATAAGGTTGTTCCGGGTCTCGAGCCTGTTGTTGCTTACAATGCAGACATCTCTGCTAAGGATACCAACGCTAACAAGTTCAAGTTTGACGGCGTTACATACTACACTGTTGACGCTATCACCGGCGCAGCTCTGAAGAACGAGATCGTTATTTTCAACGGCGGCGCACAGGCTGTCGCTTCCAGAATGCTTATCACCAATAAGGATGGGGATATCGTAAATGAGAAGGGCGAGGTCATTGCTGCTTTTGCTTACGAGACCCTTACCGGCGCTAAGTATTACTACGATGGCAAGGATGCTGAGGGCAACAACTCCAAGGTTGTTATCTCCGAAGCTACCGCAATCGACAGATATGGTGTTATCATCGACAATGATACCTACGTTGAGTATCAGACCCAGGATGTTTCCAAACTTGCTGGAAACTACCAGATCAAGTTCTTTGATGATGACCGTGACGGAAAGTTCGAACGTGCTATCTTCACTCCTGTTTACGTTGCAGCTTACAAGGCAAAGAATAGCAGCGGTCAGGAAACCTTTGGTCCTATGACTGGTGTTAAGAATGTTACTTACACTGAGTCTCTTACTAAGGGCGAAATCTTTACTTACACCTACAACAAGCAGACCAAGGTCGTTACCGTTCTTGATACCATTGAGGATAAGACCGGTACTCTTACCAGAGTCAACACCACTAAGAACAACAAGGACAACACTTATAAGGTAGTTCTTACCATCGACGGCGTTGATTATACTCTTGGTAACGACGCACGTCAGGCTGCAGGACTTACCGGTGCATCCATTTGGCTCGCTGACGAGGCTTCTGGCGCATTCGATAAGGTTGCTTCTGACGCTCAGCTCGATTACTTCTATGACAACTACGCTATAACTGATCTTCAGGTCGGTTCCCCCATTAGATTCTACGCACTCGAGAACAACACTATCATCACCGCTAAGTCCTACAAGATCGACGAAGTATTTGATCGCGTAGTTCTTAAGGAAATCACCTCTTACGATTCCGACGCTGTTTATGTAGACCTCTACAACAACGGCAAGCTGCTTAAGGATGTTGCAGTTTCTGTCATCAACAAGCAGATCATCTCCGAACTCAATGTATTCCAGTACAGCAAGCTCCTTGGCGATCAGGATCTCTTTGCAACCGGTAACGTCTTTAGAGCTGTTAAGCTCGGCGATGGCTCTTACCAGCTGAGTGAGTATCTTGAGGTCAATGACGCTGATTCTCTCGATGCATTCAAACTCACCACTAAGGCATACAACAAGGCTCTCATCTTTGATGACGGCATTGCTGATCTCACCGATGGCAATAAGCTTATTGGAAATAGAGACTGGATGCTTCGCACCAAGGATACTACCGTATTCTACTTCCTCAAGACCAATGCAAATGGCACTGATGTTCTTGGCATCACTACTTATGTAGGCGCACCTGACAATTCCTCTATTGATTTTACTGACGGAACTGTAAAGCTGTATGCTGATAAGATCGGTTATGGCTCTGGCGACTACAATGGCGTTGCTTCCTTCGTCCTCGTTTACTACACTGATGCTAATGACATAAAGGGCTTCGGTGTTGCTAACGTTGAGTACAGCACCGCTTACATCTTTGGCGAAGGCAAGGTTGCAGCTTATGATTCTGCATCTGCTGCTGACCTCGGACTCGTTGGCAATGAATATACTGGTAAGTACTACTACGCTTACAGCGTAACTGGTATTGACATGGCTAACGGCGCTAAGATCACTACCGTTTACTCGGAGAACGCTCTTACTGCCGGCAAGTTCTACAAGCTCTCCTCTGATAATGTTATTATCGGAACTGCAACTGTAGAGTATGCAAACCTCAACAAGAACGATTTCGAGCAGAACCGTTACTACTTCATCGACGGTGTTACTAATAATAGCGCTTACGATGCAGGTAAGATCACCACTGTTAAGCTGACTAAGAGCACTGGTTACGATGTCAAGACCGATAAGGTCGGTGACGTTCTTGGTACTACCGATGTTAAGGTCGCATTCATCAAAGATTTCGCAGACGGCTCGTTCGTCGGTGTTGCTATGGTTGACAAGGATCCTGTAACCACTAAGGTTAACGCTAAGTGGCATTATGGTTCTGATAACTTCGATTATGCAGCTATAAATACTGCTACTACTACTACAAGCACCACCATTGAGGGTAAGGTATTTGTCGCTGTAGCTAATAATAATCCTGTTAAATTTACCGGCTATACTAATATTGATGATGTCACCGCATGGACTGGCATCACTGATAAGAGCCTTAGCAATGCAAC
>CACXED010000156.1 GCA_902766575.1 uncultured Ruminococcus sp.
CGAATATTTTTGGCTCCACCGGTACGCGTGGTACGCGTAGTACGCGTACTTTTGAGTCGGTGCAGATTTTTTTATGATTCAACTATAAGTCGGATATCCCTGCTCCGAGCATGATTATCTATAATCGTCGGACTGGCTCAGCGGTCGGAAAAGACCAATTTCGGCACGGAAATGTGCGGTACCGGCAAGGATCCGTGAAAATCATATTATTCTTACGCTCTCCGGTACGCATCGTATACGTCTTATATCTACGGAATCTACGGGACCACGCCTGCCGGAAATGCAGGATCGGATTTTATGAGCTTCATTTTCCCCGAAAAAGCAGAAATATTATTGAACCGACTCAAAAATACGCGTACCAAGCGTACCACGCGTACCGGGCATTACAAGAATGTCCGGTGAAACAGCCTTGTAATTGTCTATTATGACTGTAGTTTTTCAGCTCCGGCTCAAAAATACGCGTATTTTGCGTACTCGCGCACCGATTTGCAAGAGGCAAACCGGATTCCTGCATCTCTCCGGAGCCGAATCCGGCTCCCGGTACACGTCGGCTTATTTTCTCCCGGGACAGTCCGGGGGCTGAGCCGCTCCTGTCTGTCAGGCGCGCTCCTCCGGCTTTTTTGCCGAGAAATAGGTTCCGATGTGATAGCCGTCGCTGATCTTGTAGAGGATATCCGGCGACTTGCCGTTGACGATCAGCATCGGTATCCCGGCGGAGGTGACGATCTCGGCGGCGCGGAGCTTGGTTATCATTCCGCCCGTTCCGCGGTCGGTGCCCGCTCCGCCCGCGTAGGAGAGGATGGTATCGTCGATAGCGTCGACCCGGCTGATCAGCCTTGCGTCGGGGTTAGTCCTCGGGTCGCAGTCGTAGAGACCCTCGATGTCCGACATATTGATGAGTATATCCGCCCGGCAGACCAGCGCGACGTAGGCCGACAGCGTGTCGTTTCCGCCGAACTTTATCTCCTCGCCCGAGACCGAGTCGTTCTCGTTGACTATCGGCACGACGCCGAGCTTGAGAAGCTCGCGGAAGGTATTCTCGACAGCCTCGCGCCGGACTGAATCGTCGATAACGTCCTTGGTCATGAGTATCTGCGCCACCGTGTGTCCGTAGGCTCCGAACAGCCGCTCGTAGACCTGCATCAGCTCGGCCTGTCCGACGGCGGCGAGCGCCTGCTTTTCCTCGGTCGTTTCGGGTCTGCGTCCGAGCTGGAGCTTCGATATCCCCGCCGCGACCGCGCCCGAGCTCACCAGCACGACCTCGTGTCCCTCGTTCTTGAAGTCGGACAGCGTCCGCACCAGCGTCTCCATGCGCCTGAGATTCAGATTCCCGCTTGAGTGGGTCAGCGTGTTCGAGCCGATCTTTACGACTATCCGCGCGTTTTTGTCAAGTATGCTCATTGATATTTCCGTCCTTTTTGAACCGCTCCGCCTGCGCGGAGCGGCATTGGTTATTTTTTTGTTAATATTTCGCGCGGATGGTTTGCAAACGCTGAAATCTGCGGTATAATATAAGGTGACTATCCGCGCCGTTTCTTATATTATACATGGTGCGGACAAAAATTTCAAGAGGATTTCCGAAATAGGGTCGACTAAATGAAAAAAAATCATCCCGAGCTGCTCGCTCCCGCGGGTTCGCCCGAGGCTCTCGCCGCCGCTGTCGCTGCCGGAGCCGACGCGGTATACTTCGGCGGCTCGTCCTTCAACGCCAGAATGAACGCGAAGAACTTCTCCGGTGATTCGCTCGCCGACGCTTTCAGACTCTGCCGCGACGCAGGAGTCAAAACCAACGTCACGGTCAACACGCTTGTCGGCGACCGTGAGATGGATTCCCTGCTCCGCTCGGTCGAGGAGCTGTATCTGCTCGGAGCAGACGCGCTGATCGTCGCCGACCTCGGCGCGGCGAGCCTTATTCACTCGTATTTCCCGGACCTCGAGCTCCACGCCAGCACTCAGGCGGCGGGACACAATACCCTCGCCGCGGTCGAACTGCAAAAGCTCGGCTTCTCGCGCATGGTAGCGGCGCGAGAGCTGTCGGCGGAGGATATCGCGCTTCTCTGCCAAAGGTCGCCCATCGAGACCGAGATTTTCATTCACGGCGCGATCTGCGTCTCCCAGTCGGGACAGTGCCTTGCAAGCTCAATGATCGGCGGTCGGAGCGGAAACCGCGGCGAGTGCGCCCAGCCCTGCCGTCTGCCCTACAAAAACGAGAGCGGCAGAAGCTCCTACGCGCTCAGTCTCAAGGATATGTGCCTTGCGGAGCACATTCCAGAGCTGCTGCGGCTCGGCGCAGCGTCGTTCAAGCTCGAGGGACGCATGAAGCCGCCGGATTACGTCTACGGCGTAACGTCGATCTACCGCCGCCTGATCGACGAGGAGCGAAGCGCGTCGCCCGACGAGCTTGCCGAGATGAAACGGCTCTTTTCACGCAGCGGCTTCACCGACGGCTATTTCACGAAAAAAATCAGCCGCGCGATGCTCGGCGTAAGGACAGATTCGGACAAGCGCGCGACTGCCGCAAAGGCTCCGGTTCGCGACTACTCAAAGCTCGCCGACGCGAGGGTCGCCGCTTTTGCGAAATCAAGGCTCCTCGACGCGGACATCGAGGCGGTGATCGAGCCGGGAAAGCCCGCTTCGGTCGCGATGAGCTCCTGCGGGAAAAGGGTCGTCTGCTTCGGTCAGATCCCCGAGCCCGCGAAAAGCTGCCCTCTCGACAAGGATCAGGTCGCTTCAAGGCTGTCAAAGCTCGGCGGCACGCGCTTCTGCGCCGGAAAGGTCGGCGTAAGGCTCGGCGAGGGGCTGATGCTCCCGGTGTCTGTGCTGAACAGTCTCAGGCGCGAGGCGGTCGAGCGGCTGTCGGGCGAGCTCGGCCTATCCGGCGATACGGCAGAACGCGCGCCGAGGCTCTCCGGCACGCTCACGCCGCCGGATATCAGCTCCGCTCAGCCGATCACCGCGCGGGTCGAGTTCCCCGAGCGCTGCGGGCTCTCTCCCGGCGATGAGTTCGACATAGTTTTCGTCCCGCTTGAAAAGTACCGTCCCGGAATGAACGCGAACGGCGTTATCATTCCTCCTGTCGTCTTTGACTCGGAGACCGCCGAGCTGCGCGCGATGCTCGAAACGGCGAAAAACGCCGGGATTAAGCACGCGCTCGTCTCGAACCTCGGGCATATCGCTCTCGCGCAGGAAGCCGGAATGACGCTCCACGGCGATTACAGGCTGAATATTTACAACCGATGGACGGCTAAGGTGCTGCTCGACCTCGGGTTTACTGACCTCATGGCCTCGCCCGAGCTGACCCTCCCGCAGCTGAGGTCGCTCGGACTTCCGGCGATAGTCTACGGTCGTATCCCTCTGATGACCCTCGAAAAGTGCTGCATACGGGAGCTCTATTCCTGCGCCGAATGTGCCGAGCGAGGTTTTCTGCCGCTCGTTGACCGCATGGGCGCGGTATTCCCGCTGACAAGAGCCTGGAAGCACCGGAACATACTCTACAACAGCGTTCCGGTCTACATGGCCGACCGGAAAGGCGAGCTCTCCGCGATCAAGGGGCGGCATTTCATCTTCACCGACGAGAAGCCGGAAAAGATTCTCGAAGCCTACCGGCTCGGACTGCCCGCGGATTTTCCGCACAGACGGATAAAAAGCTAATCGACACGAAAGGTTATATTAAAATGCTTAACGTAAAAATCAAACTCCTGCGAAAGAACGCCTCGCTGCCGGTCTACGCCACCGACGGCTCCGCCGCAGCCGATCTCCGATACGCCGGAGACGAGCCGCTCGAAATCGCTCCCGGCGAGCGGAAAGCCGTTCCGACCGGAATTGCGATAGCTCCCGAAACAAGCGGCGTCGCGGCTGTCCTCTGCGCCAGAAGCGGGCTCGCGTCAAAGCGCGGGTTGACCCTCTCAAACGGAATCGGCGTTATTGACAGCGACTACCGCGGCGAAATCATGGCGGCGATGATAAACCTCGGCGCAGAGCCGGTCGTAATCGAGCCGGGCGAGCGCGTGGCGCAGCTGATGTTCGTCCCGGTGCTCGCGGCTGACTTCATCGAAGCCGAGAGCCTTGACGAGACTGAGCGCGGCGAGGGCGGCTTCGGCTCCACCGGGCTTAAGTGAGTTTTGGAGGAGTCCGCGATGTCTCACAGCAGAATTTACAATATATTCCTGGTGCTTATCGGAATCGTGCTCGGGAGCTTTGTCTCGTACATATGCCGTGGCGTGGAGTTCCTGTCGTGGCTGGCGTTCGGCGTTGATTTCGGGCTGGAGTCGCCGCTCGTGCTCGACCTCGGCGTAATGCGGCTGACCTTTGGCATAAGCATCGAGCTGACCCTCGCCACCGTGATATTCGTGATACTGTCGCTGCTCATCGGCAGAGCGATCGCGAGATAAATTCCAAGGAGCACACATATGGAAAAGAAAATCATACTCGCTTCGGGCTCGCCGAGACGGCGCGAGCTGCTCTCGCAGATGGGGCTCGGGTTCGAGGTCATAACCAGCGACTGCGACGAGAATATCTCCGGGCTTACGCCGGATAAGCTCGTCTGCGAGCTTTCGAGGAGAAAGGCGCTCGCCGTCGCCAAAAAGCTCGGCTTCCCCGCCGTAGTGATCGGCGCAGACACTGTCGTCGCCGACCGGGACAGAATCCTCGGAAAGCCGCAGAGCCGCGAGGACGCGGTGAACACGCTCCTGTCGCTTTCGGGCAGGACGCACTCGGTCTTTACCGGAGTAACCGTCACCGACGGCGTAACGACGCTGACAGAGCTCTCAGCGACCCGCGTGAAATTCACCGATATCTCCCGCGCCGACGCGGAAGCCTACGCCGACACCGGCGACCCCCGCGACAAAGCCGGCTCCTACGGCATACAGGGGCGCGGCGGAGTTTTCGTCGAGTCGATAGAGGGCGATTTCTACGGAGTGGTGGGTCTGCCGATCTGCCGGCTCAGAGCCATGCTCCGCAAATTCGGAATCTGAACGGATTTCAATCGAGGTAAAGATGCAGTATATTTTCACGACCCCGGTCAAATATCTCCCCGGCGTAGGCGAGGTCAGGGCGCAGGCGCTCGCAAAGCTCGGAATCACGACGGTCGGACAGCTTGCATATCACTTCCCGCGCGGCTATCAGTTCAGAGGGAACGTGAAGCCCCTCGCGGGAGCTTCGGTCGGCGAGACCGCGTCGTTCATGCTGACCGTCGCCACCGATCCGACCCTCGCCACGCTCAAGCGCGGTATGAATCTGGTCAAGCTGCGCGCCTTTGACGAATCCGGCTCCTGCGAGATAACCTTCTTCAATCAGCCCTACATGAAGGACAGCCTGAAAAAAGGACTTGAATACCGCTTTTACGGCAAGCTGACGAACGAGCGCGGAAAGCTCACGCTCTCCTCTCCAATTGTCGAGCCGGTGAGCGAGGATAAGCCCCTGCCCGCGCTCGTCGCCGTCTATCCGCTGACCGCCGGGATTTCGCAGAAGGTGATGTCAAAGCTCGTCTCGACCGCGCTCAGGCAGCTCATAGAGAACGCCCTGAACTCGCCCGACGCGCTGCCCGAGATCATTCCCGACAGCGTAAGACAGGAGAACAATCTCTGCGCCCTCGGCTGGGCGCTCCAGAATATTCACTTCCCTCCCGATTTTGAAGCGCTCGCGATAGCCAAGCGCAGGCTCATCTTCGAGGAGCTGTTCAGCTTCGCGCTCGGAGCGGCGGGCTCGCGCAAAAAGGAGACGAGAACCGCTCCGGCGATGCCCGACGGCGATATCACGCCGCTGACCTCAAAGCTCCCGTTCGAGCTGACCGGCGCTCAGAAGCGAGCTATAGACGCGATTCGCGCCGACCTTTCGTCGGACAGACCCATGCGCCGTCTCGTCTCGGGCGACGTCGGAAGCGGCAAAACCGCCGTAGCCGCCGCTGCCGCTTATCTTGCAGCGAAGAATAGCTTTCAGTGCGCGATAATGGCTCCCACCGAGATTCTCGCATCCCAGCATTTTTCGGATCTCGCGCCGCTGTTCGCAAAGCTCGGAATCGAATGTCGGCTGCTGCTCGGCTCGACCAAGGCCAAGGAGCGAAAGGAGCTGCTCAAAGGGCTGTCGGACGGCAGCATCGGCGTTGTCATCGGAACTCACGCGCTGATCTCCGAGGACGTGAGCTTCAGGTCGCTCGGGCTCGTCATCTGCGACGAGCAGCACCGCTTCGGCGTAGGTCAGCGCGACGCGCTCGCCGCCAAGGGCAGCGGCTCCGAGCGCACGGTGCATCAGCTCACGATGTCCGCGACGCCGATACCGAGAACGCTCGCGCTCTTTCTCTACGGCGACCTCGATATGTCGGCGCTCGACGAGCTCCCGCCCGGACGGCAGAGGGTTCGCACCTTTGTCGTCGACGAGTCCTATCGCGAACGGCTCAACGGCTTCATCAAAAGGCAGGCGGACGAGGGACACCAGACCTATGTCGTCTGTCCCGCCGTCGAGGAGGTCGAGTCGGGCGAGGTCTCGCAGGAGGATATCCGTCTCTTTGACTGCGGGATCGACGAGCTCGTGCCGAAAAAGCCGCCGAAAGCCGCCGAGAGCTGGGTCGGAGTGCTCCGGGATTCTCTGCCCGGGCTCAGGTTCGGCTGCGTTCACGGAAAGCTGAAATCCTCCGAAAAGGACGCGGTGATGTCAGCCTTTGCCGCCGGCGAGCTTGACGTGCTCGTGTCGACTACAGTTATAGAGGTCGGCGTTAACGTCCCCAACGCGACGCTGATGATAGTCGAGAACGCCGAGCGCTTCGGGCTGTCCCAGCTCCATCAGCTCCGCGGCAGAGTCGGACGCGGCAGCGCGGCTTCCTGCTGCGTGCTCGTCTCGGACTGCCCGCCCGGCTCGAGAGCGGCAAAGCGGCTCGACGTGATGCGCACGACCTACGACGGCTTCAAAATCGCCGAGTTCGACCTCGGCGAGCGCGGCCCGGGCGATTTCATCCCCAAGGGCGACGACGAGATACGTCAGCACGGCGCGCTCAGATTCCGGCTCGCTAACCTCTGCGAGGACATGGAGCTGCTCGAATCGGCGGTCAGCGCCGCGAAAAGGATACTGTCCGAAAAAGAAAGGATTAACTCATGAATCAGCCTCTCGCCGACCGCGTGCGCCCGAGGGATTTCGACGAAATGGTCGGTCAGCAGCAGCTCGTCGGCAAAAACGGTATTCTGCGGCGCATGGTCGAGTCGGGTCACATCACGAATATGATCTTCTTCGGCCCGCCCGGCACCGGAAAGACCACAGCCGCCAATATCATCGCCGAGCGCTCGGGAATGACGCTCCGGCGGCTCAACGCCACGACCGCCTCGCTTTCCGACGTGAAAGAAGTCATCGACGAGACCTCTACCCTCCTCGGCAGCGGCGGGATTCTGCTCTATCTCGACGAGATCCAGTACTTCAACAAAAAGCAGCAGCAGTCGCTGCTCGAATACATCGAGGACGGCCGGATAACGCTGATCGCGTCGACCACCGAGAACCCCTATTTCTACGTCTACAACGCGATAATCTCGCGCTCGGCGGTCTTTGAGTTCCGCCCGGTTTCGGCTGACGATATTTCCCGGGCGATAATCCGCGCGCTCGGACTTCTGAACGATAGCTCGGAGCGGGTGAAGCTGGCTCCCGACGCGCTTGAATATCTCTCGGGCTGCGGCGCGGGAGACGTCAGGCGGAGCCTCGGACTGCTCGAGAACGCCTTTTACCTCGCCGAAGCCGCGGACGGAATCATCACAAAGGAGCTGCTCGAGGGGCTGACGCCGAAGGTGCTCGGCAGCTTCGACCGGAGCGGCGACGTACACTACGATCTGCTCTCCTGCCTGCAGAAGTCGATCCGCGGCTCGGACCAGGACGCGGCGGTTTTCTACCTTGCAAAGCTGCTGGAGGGCGGCGATCTGATCTCGGCCTGCCGACGGCTTCAGGTCATCGCCAGCGAGGATATCGGGCTCGCCTATCCGATGGCGGCTGTGATAGTCAAAGCCTGCGTCGACAGCGCGCGGGAGCTCGGTCTGCCCGAGGCGAGGATACCCCTCGCCAACGCCGCCGTTCTGCTGGCGACCGCGCCGAAATCGAACACAGCCTACAACGCTATCAACCGCGCCGCCGCCGATATCGCCGCCGGAAAGGGTCAGGACGTGCCGGTTCATCTGCGCAGTCCGAAGTTTACCGGCTACAAATATCCGCACGATTTTCCGAACGACTGGGTCGAGCAGCAATATCTGCCCGACGAGCTCAAAAATGTCCGCTACTACGAGTTCGGAACGAACAAAACCGAGCAGGCGGCTAAGGCTTACTGGGACAAAATCAAGAATACTTAACGTGTTAATCTTTTGAAATAATTTCGGCTCTCCGAGCGAAAGGAGCACATGATGAAGATAGTTCAGATAGGCGCGGCGGGACACGCTTTCTACGCCTATAATGGAATAAAAGCGCATAATATCGACTTTTCCGGGATCTCCGCCGGGAGCGCGGGTATCGAAGCGGAGGGCATATCTCAGGCTCTGGAAAGATTAAAAAAGCTCGGCTTTTCGCCGAAGCTCTACGACGATTGGAGGGAGATGCTCGACGCCGAAAAGCCGGATATCGCCATCGTCGACTGCTGGTTCAACGAGCACGGAAAAATCGCGCTTTGGGCGCTCGAGCACGGCATAAACGTCTTTGTCGACAAGCCGATCGCGACCGATTTTGAGACGCTCGACGCTATTTCGGAATGCGGCAAGGCTCAGCTTGGCGCGATGTTCGACGCCCGCTGCAATCCGGCGTTCAAAGCCGCCAAAAAAGCGATCGAGCAGGGAAGAATCGGCGAGGTCCGCATGATGGATTCGCGCAAGTCCTACAAGCTCGGAAAGCGGCCCGAATTTTATCGCTCCCGCGAGACCTACTGCGGCATAATTCCGTGGGTCGCGATCCACGCGATCGACTGGATGGCGTGGCTTTCGGGCGAAAAATACACCGACGTCAGCGCGATACTCTCGCGCCGCGAAAACGGCGGGAACGGCGATATGGATATCGCCGCTGCGGCTCAGTTCACGATGACGAACGACGTGATCGCGACGGTCACTGCCGATATGTACCGCCCGGCATCGGCAAAAACTCACGGCGACGACCGGGTCAGAGTCGTCGGAACCAGGGGAATTATCGAGGTCATGTCGGGCAAAGCGACGCTGATTTCGGACGAAGCGGGCGGGCTTATCGAGCTTCCCGACGAGCCGGCGGGCGATATTTTTGAGGATTTTCTCGACAATCTCGCCGGAAAATCAAATCATCTCACAAAGGAGTCGGCAGTCAGCTCGACCTACTGGGCTCTGCGCGCCGACAGACAGGCTCTGTCGCGGCTCGGCTGAGCATTTCCGGCAGAATTTTTTGAAAGGATAACGTGTTATGAATCAAAATTTCCGAATCCTCGCACTCGGCGACGCGGTCGGCCCGGAGGCGGTCAGATACCTCGGCGCGAAGCTCTGGGACTTCAGAAAGCAGCATGGGATAAACATGGTCGTCTGCAACGCCGAAAACGCCGCCGTCGGGAACGGTCTCGACCCTCAGAGCGCCGAAAAGCTGCTCTCGTCGGGCTGTGACATTCTCACCGGCGGAAATCACATTTTCCGAAAAAAAGAGATACGAGCCTATCTCGAAAATTCGGATTTTTTGATCAGACCCGCAAATTATCCCTTCGGCGCGCCGGGCAGCGGTCACGCGATCATCAGCATCGACGGTTTCCGGGTGCTTGTGATAAATGTGCTCGGCGTGATCTTTCTCGAGCCGCTCGCCTGCCCGTTCGCGACGGTCGACCGGATTTTGGAGCGCGAATCCGGACGCTACGATCTTGCGGTGCTCGATATCCACGCCGAGGCGACGAGCGAAAAAATCGCGCTCGGACGCTACTTTGACGGCAGGATAAGCTGCATTTTCGGCACTCACACCCATGTTGCGACCGCCGACGCTCAGGTTCTTCCGCGCGGGAGCGGCTATATCACCGACCTCGGCATGACCGGCCCGACCGACGGGGTTCTCGGCATCCGCTCGGATATAATTATTGAAAAAATGCGCACAAAGCTCCCGGTGAAGTTCGAGCTCGCCGGCGGAAAGGTCGAGGCGAGCGGCGCTATATTCACCCTCGGCGACGATTTTTCCTGTACCTCGGTCGAATATGTGAAGTTCTGAGCCTGAATGTTATTATTAACAAAATCCGAAATTATGATAATCCGGAGGAGTATTGATGGATCGCAAAAAAGCCGCCGAGATCACGGCCGCGCTTGAAAAAATCTACCCCGAAGCCCAGTGCGCGCTCGAGTCGGGCGGCGAGGACTGGAAGCTCCTTATAATGGGCAGGCTGTCCGCTCAGTGTACCGACGCGCGGGTCAATATCGTCTGCCGCGAGCTGTTCGAAAAAATGCCGACTCTCGAATCGGTCGCCGACTGCGAGCTCTCCGAGCTCGAGGAAATTGTGCGCCCCTGTGGTCTTTACAAAACCAAGGCGAAAAACATCCGCGACGCCTGCCGAATGTTAATCGAAAATTACGGCGGCAGAGTCCCGGACAGCATGGACGAGCTGCTGAAGCTGCCCGGAGTCGGGCGGAAAATCGCGAATCTGCTCCTCGGAGACATCTACAAAAAGCCCGCGATCGTCGCCGACACGCACTGTATCCGGATCTGCGGGCGGCTCGGCTTTTATCCCGAGAGCCTCAAGGATCCGGTCAAGGTCGAAAAAATTCTGACGCCGCTGATCGAGCCGTCAAAATCCTCCGATTTCTGCCATCGGATCGTCAATTTCGGCCGCGATACCTGCACCGCGAGAGCCCCGAAATGCTCCGATTGCCCGCTCCGGGAGCTCTGCGCGCACTGCGGAAATTCGGATACATAACACGTTAAATATCTTCAAAGCCGAGCTTCTTCACTATCGCCGAAAGCTGCCCGAGCTCCTCGTCGGTGAGGGGAGAGAAGTAGTCCCTGCAGGCTCTGACCAGCGCTTCGTGCGCCTTTTGACAGATATCCTCGCCCTTTGGCGTGAGTGAGATCAGCCGGTTGCGGCGATCCTCTCCGTCCCGCGAGAGCCTGACAAAGCCTTTCTCCCCGAGCCGCGAAATTATCCCGGTGACGCAGGCCTGCGAGGCTCCGAGCTCCGCGGCAAGGCTTTTCTGGAGCCGCAGTGTGTCGTTTGAGCTGTTCAGGATGATCAGCAGCTGCGCCTGCGCCGCCGTAAGTCCGAGCGCCGACAGCTCCCGGTTCGCCGCCGCTTCAAAGCCGCTGCTCATCAGCTTAAGTCCGCGGCCTATGGGCTTGATTTTCATTGAAATCCGCTCCTTTCAGATCGTACCACGATTATATCACATCCCGGCGGAGATGTCAAGGCTCGCGGAGAATTTTGATTATATAACGTGTTAAATATTCAAAAAAGCGTCCTCGGAATTACGCCGCCGACGCTTTTGTTATTCGATTGTTATTCAGTTGTGACGCCGCTTTCCGGCGCTTCGGAAATTTTAAGCAGCACGGCGGTCATATCGTCGCTGCGCGGATTGTTCAGCGCCGCGCCGTCAAGAATTTTCTCCGCCATGAGCTGCAGATCGTCTATCCACTCATAAGTCAGCATATTCGCAAGCCAGACTCCGTCCTCCAGCGACTGCGCCACTCCGTCGCTCAGCATGATGATTATATCTCCGCTCTCAAGGTCAAACTTTATCTGCTCCGCGTCGAGCGCGGGCATTATTCCGATGGGCACGGTCTTTGACTGGAGCTTATAGAGATTCCCGCCGCGCAGGACGAAGGAGGGCGCCGCGCCGCTCTTTACGAACGCGGCTTTTCCGTTCAGGAGGTCAATCTCGGCGAGATCGACCGTCGCCGAGCATTCTCCGGGTCTGTTTCTTAAAAATCCGTGGAGCATTTCGAGAGTTATCGCCTTCCCGTTTCCTCCGGTCAGCAGCTGCTCCGCAAAAACGCCGCAGAGCTTTGATGTGACCGCAGCCTCCCGTCCGCTCCCCATTCCGTCCGAGATCAGCGAGTAGAAATAATCCTCTCTCGTCTCAAAAGTTATCGCGGTATCTCCGTTCGCGCTCTCGCTCTCGCGCACGCTCGTGGCCTTTGCGCATTCGACGCTGTAGCGTCTGGCGGAGGACATTGATATCTCGACCCTTTCGCCCTCGATATTGAAGCTCGGACGCGTGAGCCTCGTCCGCAGAATATTTTCGGTCATGCGGCGTATTTCGTCGGCTCCGAGCCTCAGCCCGGCGAGCTCAACGCCGCTTATGTACACCTGCTTTCTTCTCGCGCCCCAGCAGAGCACCTGCGACCGGGGCATATCCATGTACTTCAGCGAGCGCCGCAGCTTTGCGGTCAGCTCGGTATCGACGCGGTACTCGGCGTCGTTTTCGGCGATCGATTCGGCAAGCAGCTTTGACAGCGATTCGTAATCAATGGCAAAAGCCTCCGTTTTGTCATTCCTGATCAGCCCTTCGACAAGCTCCGCCGTGCCTCGGTCGATATCCGAAATTATATGATCGAGGTTATAGCAGCGCTCGCGCAGCCAGCCGGGGATCGTCTCAGCGTCGACCTTTCCGGTTTTATAAAGCCCGGTCGTGATTTTGGCTCTCGCGTCGAGAGTGGACGTGCACTCCCTCTCGAGGCAGAGCGACGACAGCGAGCAGCGGCTGCAGTGATCGTCAAAGGCGTTGTCGCAGATCTGCTTGAGGTCGATTATTCCGGGCCTTCTCAGCCGGTCGGAGAGAGTGTAGATTATGTCGGACAGCCGCCCGAGCGCGCCCGACAGGGAGTTCATTCTGAGCACGGTATCCGCCTGTTTCTTTTCGAGTATCACCGCCTCGCTGTCGTCCGACGCCGGGTCGGGCTGGGCAAAGGCGGGCAGCTTTGGAAGCAGTCCGTAGTATGAGAGCGGCATGAACACCGTCACCGCTCCCAGCGTGTCGGGCAGCACCGTCCTGAGCGTCTCAAAGCCGTCGGTCGTAAGCCCGAGCATCAGCGGTATGATCGCCGCCGCAGCCGCCGCAGCCGCTTTCGAGACCTTCCAGAGCAGTCCTACCGCAAATCCGGCCGCCGAGATCAGCGTCGGATCGCAGCCCGCCGCAAGCCCTGCCGCAAGTCCCGCCGCGCAGCCCCTGAGCGCTCCGTCGATCCCTCCCGCCGACGCCGCCCAGAGCGCCGCGATGAACGCCGCTATGTACGCCGGTGAAAAGCCGAAAACGCTGTAGTCCCGCAGAGAGAAGATCAGCATCAGCCCCAGCGTCAGAACCCCGATCCGCTTTTTGTCCCGGTATTTCTCGGCGTCGGCGGTCAGCGTCGACAGCGCCAGCGTCAGGGCAGGGCAGAGCAGAGTCCCCGTCAGCATACCGAACAGATCGTAGTAGAGAAATCCCCCC
>CACXED010000157.1 GCA_902766575.1 uncultured Ruminococcus sp.
CCGATACCCACAAGCTCAAAAGCACAATTATGCAGAACACCAACGGCGGCGGATGGGGTCTGACGCGGCTCGTCTGGGGAAGAAGCGGCAATCTGATCGCGCCGATATTTTCGGTTCTCGGCGGTCTGACGCTGACCGTCACGCTGTTCACGAGCCGTGTTCCCGAAAGTGCCGGAGCGTGGACTCTGCTCAACAATCCTATATTCCTCGCCGCGCTGATAACCGTGATGATCGCGGTCCCCTGCGTCTCGTCGGCGATAGGCAATCTCGCCGGAAGCTTCTACGCAAAGCATTCAACCGACCACAATCTGGCAAACCGTCTGTTCAGATGGTTCGGATTCCTCGGCTTCGAGCAGCCCTCGGCGGCGAATATGCGCGTATTCGGCATTGACAGAATCTGCATGGCGCACAATCTCGACAAGACCGGACTGTTTGAATCGGAGGGCTATTTCGCGAAGCTCTCACGCGGCAAGGTCGGCTTTCTGAGCATGGCTTCTATCGCCGTGACGCATATTTTCACGTTCATCGTCTATCTCTACGTCTGCCTGAAAGCGTGGGCGGGAGCGTTCGGCGTAGGCGGGATAATGCAGTATGTAGCCGCGGTCTCGGCGATTGCGGGCAGCGTAGGCGATATGCTCGCAAACTGGGGCGACGTATGCAACAACGCGCCCTTTCTGAAGCTGACCTTTGAATATTTAGACCTGCCGAACGAGATGTATCAGGGTTCGCTTACCACCGAAAAGCGTTCCGACCGGGATTATGAGATAGAATTCCGCGACGTGTCGTTCAGATATCCCGGCAGCGAGAGCTGCGCTCTGTCTCATGTCTCGATTAAATTCCGCATCGGCGAGCGGCTCGCGGTCGTCGGACGCAACGGCTCGGGCAAGACGACATTTATAAAGCTGCTCTGCCGTCTCTACGACCCGACCGAGGGGCAGATTCTGCTGAACGGAATAGATATCCGGAAGTACGATTATTACCAGTACATGGATATATTTTCTGTGGTGTTTCAGGATTTCAGGCTGTTCCCGTACAAGCTCGGGCAGAACGTCGCGTCGGCGGAGGAATATGACGCCGCGAGGGTCGCCGATTGTCTCGAAAAATCCGGCTTCGGCGAGCGTCTGAACTCGCTCGAAAAGGGGCTCGAAACCTATCTTTACAAGGATAGCCGCGACGACGGAATCAATATATCGGGCGGAGAGGCGCAGAAGATCGCAATCGCCCGCGCGCTCTGCAAGGACGCGCCGTTCATCATCCTCGACGAGCCGACCGCCGCCCTCGACCCGATCGCCGAGGCTGAGGTCTACGCAAACTTCAACGGCATAATCAAGGACTGCACCGCGATATATATCAGTCACCGGCTGTCGAGCTGCCGCTTCTGCGACGCGATAGCGGTGTTCGACGAGGGTCGGGTAGTCCAGTTCGGCCCGCACGACGAGCTGATCGCCGACGGGAACGGCACCTACGCGCTGCTCTGGAACGCACAGGCGCAGTATTACGACAAAAAAAGCTGAGCTAATCCGGCGTAGCCCCAATATCGGGCTCCGCCGGTTTTTGACACTAAAATCTTCCCGTCTTGGCTATTGTGAAAAAGCTGTCAGCCAATTTAACTTGATTTCATGAAAGATTAACAATTTGTTAAACACTTTTTGTTCGAAATGTAATATAATGAATATGGATAAATTTATAACGAATTTCATAATTTCACCTATACGTCAAATTGTGAACACAAATTTGTCTATTTTCATCACATAACCGTCACAAAAGAAAACTAAATCACAGGAGGAATAAATATGGCAACAAAAATTCTTGTGGTCGACGATGATCTCAATATCTGCGATCTTCTCAGACTCTATTTCGAAAACGAGGGCTATGAGGTCAAGACCGCCAACGACGGCGCTGAGGGCGTCAACTTCTTCAAGATGTACGAGCCCGATCTCGTGCTGCTCGACATAATGCTCCCCAAAAAGGACGGCTGGCAGGTCTGCCGCGAGATCCGCGAGATCTCCTCAAAGCCGATAATAATGCTCACTGCAAAGGGCGAGGTATTCGACAAGGTGCTCGGACTTGAGCTCGGCGCCGACGACTTCATGGTCAAGCCCTTTGAGACCAAGGAGCTCTCCGCCCGCGTCAAGGCTGTCCTCAGACGCTACTCGGCTCACGACAACCAGAACGACGACGAGACGATAAAGTTCGATAACATAGAGATCTCGCGCCAGAAATATGAGCTCAAGCTGCGCGGCAAGTCGGTGGACATCCCTCCCAAGGAGCTCGAGCTGCTCTACTTCCTCGCGTCGAACTATAACCGCGTCTTTACCCGCGACCAGCTCCTCGACAAGGTCTGGGGCTTCGACTATCTCGGCGACTCGAGAACCGTCGACGTTCACGTCAAGCGTCTGCGCGAAAAGTTAGAGGGCGTTTCCGACAAGTGGACTCTCAAGACCGTCTGGGGCGTAGGCTATAAGTTCGAGCTGCTCCAGTAAGACGTAAATTCAAAAGACCGGCGTTATGCCGGTCTTTTAACAGGAAAGGTCAATCATGTTCAAAAGCGTCTTTACAAAATATATAACGGCGTTCATGCTGATAATCGCCGTCAGCTTCATGCTGCTTGCCATGCTGCTCTGCCAGATGGTGAACAGCTACTCGATTGAAGCCAAGGAGAATATCGTCGAGCGCACCGCCGACATACTCACCGACTACATCACCGATCAGTACAGCGAGGAGGACAACTACGATTTCTCGCAGTATGTTTACTTCAACCGTGGAAGAATCGAGCCCTTTCTCTCGGCGCTCGCCGAGTACAACGAGGATATCATAATCTTCGTCACCGACGCTTCAGGCGGGATACTTCTCACCGACAGCCGCGTCGGACAGGATTATATCAGCTCGAACGTCCCGCAGGATATAATCGCCAAAGTTTCCTACGACGGCGAACAGACCTTTTCCGGCGATCTCGGAGGAGTATTCACGTCAAAGCACCTCGTTCACGCAGTTCC
>CACXED010000158.1 GCA_902766575.1 uncultured Ruminococcus sp.
GTTTTCTCCTCTTTTCTATAAATCATTATCCGAAAATGTATTGACACACTGAATGCTCTGATGTATAATAATTATATCATTTTTGAAGTGCCGATGATAGATATATTCATCCCGAAATCTTGAAATTCGTACCGGAGGTGCAGCCGTGAATATAACGTTTGATGTTGAAAAGCTGCGTGAGATGCTCGAGAATTTCTATACGCTGACAAAAATACGCATCGTCATTTTCGACGATGCGTTCAATCAGGTCATGTCTGTGCCGGACGACGACTGCGGCTTCTGCGGCGAGGTCAGGAAAAATCCGATCCTCGACGAGCGCTGCATCCAGTGCGACAGGATCGCCCGCTCGATCTGCCGCGGCGCAGTTGGCACGGATAATATTCATATCTACACCTGTCACGCCGGGCTTTACGAGGCTATCGCTCCGATTAAGATGAACGGGATAATCTTAGGCTATATGATGCTCGGTCAGATCATCAACAAATCCGAAAAAAAGCAGAAGCGGGAGGCTATCCTGCAATATGTGGGCGAGTATACCGACTGCGATCTGTCCGAGGAGTATGAGAAGCTGACCACAAAGAGCCAAAAGCAGATCGAAGCGGCGGCAAAGATTATGGAAGCCTGCGCCTGCTATCTTTGGACAAACCGTCTGGTCAGCGTGAACGAGGATTGTCTTGCCGCGCTGATCTCGGGCTATATCGGGAACAATCTCACCGCCGATCTGTCGGTCGACACGCTATGTCTGCATTTTAGAATCAGCAGGAACAAGCTGTATAAAATCGCCCGCGAGAGCTTTGGAATGGGCATCGCCGAATATATCAGAAAACAGCGGGTGCAGAATGCCGCCGCGCTGCTCAGTAAAGGCTCCACGGTGACAAATGCGGCGATAAGCTCGGGCTTTGAGGATTACAATTATTTTTCCGAAATATTCAAAAGGGAAATGGGGATTCTGCCGAGCAGGTATGCAGCCCGGGCGGGCGAAAATTTCAGACAGCGCCGGTGATCCTGAACCGTTCTGGCAGTAATAATCTGTGGTAATCCTTGAATTACGAATCCGTTTCGCCCGGCGTTACTGACAGCGATACCACAGTCCTAAATCAGTTTATTTTTTTTATTATCCGGCGCTCTTTCATAAAAAACGCGAATATGGCGTCCCAAGGCTCATTTCAAAAAACATCACAGTTGTCTTTATTTCGTCACAATTCTATGGTATAATAGAAATATCTTATCATGATCCGACACGGACATCGGCAGCACGGAAGAAATGCGAAGGGAGGCGGCAAAAATGATTTCAGATGAAACCGCATACCGGCAGTATCTTGACGGAGATCAGAAAGCCGCCGATCTGCTGGTTGAAAAATACGGCGACGCATTGACACTGTACATAAACGGCTATCTTAAGGATATGCAGGAAGCCGAGGACCTGATGATCGAAGCGTTTTCGCGGATTTTTGCAAAAGAGCGCCCGATTTCCGGCGCGGGCGCGTTCAAGGCATATCTGTATAAAACTGCGCGGAATCTCGCCCTGCGCCACAGTAAAAAGCACCGACTCAGCTTTCTGCGCATCGATGAGCTGGACTTTGAGCCCCAGAGCGATGTCCTGGCTGACACGGAGCTTTTCCGCAGCGAGCGCAGCCGTCAGCTTTATGACGCCCTTGAAAAATTGAAGGCTGAATACCGGGAGGCTCTTTATCTCGTCTACTTTGAGGATATGAGCTACCGCAACGCCGCAACTGTTATGAATAAAAGCGAGGAACAGATTACAAAGCTGGTATATCATGGAAAACAAAGCCTGAAGGCTATCCTGGAAAAGGAGGGATTCACCTATGCGGACGAATGAGGAACGCGCCCGATTGGTTCATAAGCGGACGGCGGAAATAAAAAGAAAACGTCAGAAGCAAATGCGGCGCGCGTTTGATATGATCTGTCTTTCGGCCTGCCTGATTCTCATAGTCGGGATCGGCTCGTTCATGCCCGGATTGGCGACGGGAATTGCCGCGGGTGAAATCCAGCATGCCTCCGGAACGGCAAGCCTTGTGGGCAGCCACGCAGCGCTCGGTTATATTCTTATGGGGATCATGGCTTTCCTGCTCGGCGTATGCGTGACGGTGCTTCTGTACCGTCTGCGCCGCAGAAAAGAGCGAAAGCGGTTGGAGAAATCGGACGATGAACTTTGAACTTATTGACAACTGCTTTCAGGTCGCCGTGCTGCTGTGCGCGGCGTTGGCGGCTATCGCGTCGGCGCTCCGGAAAAAGGACCGTCGTTTCCTGATTCTCGCCCTGTTCTATATCTGCGTTTCCATGGGAACGCTCTATTGGGTGCTGCACATTTTCATCTTCGGCGATGTGCCAAAGGTTTTCTATGTTGCGGAAATTTCATGGCTGGCGGCGTATCTGTTCCTGCTGTCGTTCCAGATGGTACGCACCGACAGCGCGAAGCCGCTGTTTTACCTGCCGTCTCTGCTGTGCGCGCTGTTTGTTGCGATAATCGTCATGACGTTTCAGATTTTCGGCCCGTCCTATTTTGTTTCCGCGGCATTTGCAGCGGTCGCGTCGGCTATCGTATACCTCGCGGTATGGCGGCTCGGTCATAAGAGCGGCGGACGGCTGATCGACTTCTGGATGCTGCTCTGCGTGGGACTTCAGCTGCTGCTGTATGTGACGTCGGTCTTTATGGAGGATTTCACGCACTTCAACCTTTACTTCGCCGTAGACATCACACTGACCTCCTCTTTTGCGGCTCTGCTGCCGCTGGCGCTCCGGGAGGAGGTACGGAAATGATTTATATAGAGAATATATTCGTCTGCCTTGCGATACCGCTGCTGCTCTGTATGCTCTTTATCGGAGGGCGCACCCGGACATTCATGCTGTTCATGGCCGCCGGAATGAGCGTTTGCCTGCTGTCCGCCTATGTCAACAGCTTCTTCATGGGATTATACGGCGTCAGCGCTGCCGTTGCCGTCGTCGAGATCACGCCGGTGTGTGAGGAAGTGATGAAGCTGCTGCCGCTGCTTTTCTACGTTCTGATTTTTGAGCCGAAGATGCGGGAATTGCCCGAAGCCGCCATTGCGCTCGCGGTAGGCTTTGCTACCTTTGAAAATGTGTGCTATCTGACCGAGAACGGCGCGGAGGATCTGATGTTCCTGCTGATCCGCGGGCTTTCGGCCGGAGCGCTGCATATTTTATGCGGCATTCTGATCGGGTTCGGACTGTCCCATGTGTTCCGCCGCCGCTGGCTGGCGTTTACCGGAACTGTGGGTCTGCTGGGAGCCTGCATTGTGTTCCATGCCATTTACAATCTGCTGATTTCCGGGGAAGGGAACTGGCGGATTGCGGGCTATCTGTTCCCGTCTATACTGATTGCCCTGATATTTGTGGGAAAGCTGCTGCTTCCCAAGCTAAAAGCTATTTTTGAATAACCGCTTTGCGTGACGAGCCGTCTGAGAAATCGGACGGCTCATTTTTTTTGAAAATTTGAAGTAAATTTCGCTTGGGGTGGAAGTTTTTTGGCTTTTGTGTCTTTATAGAATACAGAGGGGCTGAAATCCCTTGA